>NZ_JBWKDS010000003.1:146272-166563 GCF_056435845.1 Streptomyces sp. NPDC043867
ACCACCCCCACCCCCACCCCCCCCACCCCCCCCCCCCCTCCCCCCCCCCCCCCCCCCCCCCCCCCCCCCCCCCCCCCCCCCCCCGCCATTCCCCTCAGGGCCGGTCGTCGCGGGTCACGTACCGTTCGCGCACCCGCCACTCCCCGTCCTCGACGACCAGGACGTCGTCACACACGCACATCAGCAGCAGACGCGGTGCCTCGTCCCGCCGGGTCGCCACCACCTGCACGTACGAACGCACCCGCACAGAGCCGTCCGGTCCGGGGTCCTCCACCGCGGCCGTGGTCAGCAGGTGCCGACGCACCTCGCCCTCGGCGGCGAGTTCCGTGTGCGCCGACCGGACCCCGTCCGCCAGGGCGGCCCGCCCGCGGACCGGCTGGGGCAGCGACGGCGGCGCGAACAGGCCGTCCTCGGTGAAGGTGGCTGCCCACGCCTCGGCGTCGCCCGAGTCCAGCAACTGCATCTGCCGGGCGTGGAACCGCTGGATGTCGGCGCACAGCGACGCGTACGCCGGGCTGACGGTCTCGCTCACGGATCTCCCTCCTCGCCCGCCGGTCGCGGGCCGCTGACGCCGATGCTCGCGCGGCCCCTTGGAACCGGCCTCGTGCTCCGACGGGCCCCGCCCTCCAGCCCGGTTCGAGCGGTACTCCAGCCCCGGCTCCAGCGGTGTTCCGGCCCCGACCGGGAGGATGCCGACCCTGAACACGGCCCCGATCCCATGGAGGTGCGCCGTGAGGCTCATCGACCTGTCCTCGGCGGTGGACGCGGCGCTCTGGGAACCCGACCCCGTGGAGCACCACGTCCTCACTCCCCGCGCGGGCGCCCTGCACATGAGCGAGGAGATGCAGACCCACTTCGGCATCTCCTTCGACCCCGAGGAACTGCCCGACGGCGAGTTCCTCTCCCTCGACCGGGTCACGCTCACCACCCACAGCGGCACCCATGTGGACGCGCCGTCCCACTACGGTTCGCGAGCGGGTTACGGCGACGGGGTGCCCCGGCACATCGACCGGATGCCGCTGGACTGGTTCCTGCGGCCCGGCATGGTGCTGGACCTCACCGACGCGCTCACCGGCGTCATCGGCGCGGACCGGCTGGAGAAGGAGTTCGCCCGCATCGGCCGCACCCCGAGCCCGATGGACATCGTCCTGCTGCACACCGGGGCTCAGCGTCACCGGGGGACCGAGCGGTACTTCACCGAGTTCGCGGGTCTGGACGGCCCTGCCGTCCATCTCCTCCTCGACCTCGGCGTCCGGGTCATCGGCACGGACGCGTTCAGCCTGGACGCCCCCTTCGGCGACATCATCGCCCGCTACCGGGCCACGGGGGATCGTGACGTGCTGTGGCCCGCGCACATGATCGGCAGGGACCGCGAGTACTGCCAGATCGAACGGCTGGCCAACCTGGAGGCGCTGCCCGGACCGTACGGCTTCCAGGTCTCCTGCTTCCCGGTGAAGATCGCCGGCGCCGGTGCCGGCTGGACCCGGGCGGTCGCCCTCGTCGAGTAATGAGCCGTCCGGCACCCGGTCCATCCGTGCCCGGTCCCGGGCCCCTATCCGAAGGAGGCCGATGTTCGGCCACGACCTGGCGGACGTCTACGAGCTGGTCTATCGCGCCCGCGGCAAGGACTGGGCCGCCGAGGCCGCCGAGACCACCCGCCTGATCAGGAACCAGTTGCCCGCCGCCGACTCCCTGCTGGACGTGGCGTGCGGCACCGGCGCCCACCTGGAGGCCTTCGGCGGCCTCTTCGCCCATACCGAGGGCCTCGAACTCTCTCCGGCCATGCTGGAACGCGCCGCCGGCCGGCTCCCCGGCATGCCGCTGCACCAGGGGGACATGCGCGACTTCGACCTCGGGCGCACCTTCGACGCAGTGGTGTGCCTGTTCACCGCGATCGGCTATTTGAGGACGGTCCCGGACATGCGGGCGGCGGTCGCCGCCATGGCCCGCCACCTGAGGCCCGGCGGGGTGCTCGTCGTCGAGCCCTGGTGGTTCCCCGAACGGTTCCTCGACGGATACGTGGCCGGCGACCTGGCGAGCGACGAACACCGGACGGTCGCCCGGATCTCGCACTCGACCCGTGAGGGCCGCACCACGCGGATGGAGGTCCGGTTCGTGGTCGGCGAGGCCGGGGGCATCAGGGAGTTCACCGAGGTTGACCTCCTCACCCTGTTCACCCTGGACGAGTACCTGTCCGCCTTCGCCGACGCCGGGTGCCCGGCGCAGTACCTCCAGCCGGAGTGGACAGCGCGGGGACTCTTCGTCGCGCGCCGCCCCTGAGGCGTCCGGGGACCCTCACACGGAGGAGGGGTGTTCACCGGCGATGGCCATCACGTAGCGGCCGTAGTCCGAATTCCCCAGTCGTGCTCCCAGCCGGTGACACTCCTCCGGACTGATGAAGCCCCTGCGCAGCGCCACCTCCTCGACGCAGGCGATCCGCACCCCTTGCCGCTCCTCCAGGGTCCGTACGTACTGGGCCGCTTGGAGGAGCGACTCGGGGGTCCCGGTGTCCAGCCACGCGAAGCCCCGCCCGAGCTCCCGCAGCCGAGCCCGGCCGCGCTCCATGTACATACGGTTCAGATCGGTGATCTCCAGCTCGCCGCGCGCCGAAGGGCGCAGGGCCGCGGTCCGTGCCACCACGTCGTTGTCGTAGAGGTAGAGACCCGTGATCGCGCGGTTCGAGCGGGGCCGTTCCGGCTTTTCCTCGATCGATATCAGAAGTCCGTCGCCGTCGGTCTCGCCGACCCCGTACCGCTCGGGATCATGTACCTCGTAACCGAACAGCAGGCACCCGTCCAAATTCTCCCGCTCTTTTCTGAGCACCTCGGAGAAGGAATGTCCGTGGAATATATTGTCACCCAGCACCAGGGCCACGGAATCGTCCCCGATGTGGTCGGCGCCGATGACGAAGGCCTCCGCGATCCCGTTCGGCTTGGGCTGCTCCGCGTAGTCGACGCGGAGCCCCAGATGGCCGCCGTCACCGAGCAGGCGCCGGAACTGGGGCAGGTCGTGGGGGGTGGTGATGATGAGGATGTCCCTGATGTCCGCCAGCATCAGTACCGAGAGCGGATAGTAGATCATCGGTTTGTCGCCGACCGGCAACAGCTGTTTGGAAACGGCCAGCGTGATCGGATACAAACGACTTCCCGTGCCTCCTGCCAGAATGATTCCCTTCATGGGAACAATGCTATCCAGGCGGTATCTCCACCCACAAGCAAGAGAATCCCAGGTCGAGGTGCAATCGAGCTGAATACGAGTTCGATCCGCTGAAATCTATGTCCATCCGAGCGGAAATGGAGAATGCCTGTGACCATTCGTGTATGGGGATATCTGGACGAGTATGAAACGGAACGCGAGGAGATTCTCGACGCGGTGGACACGGTCTTCGGCTCCGGTCGGCTGGTCCTCGCTGACAGCGTCCGCTCGTTCGAGGAGGAGTTCGCCGCCCGGCTCGGAGCCCGGCACTGCGTCGGCGTGGACAACGGCACCAACGCCGTCAAACTCGGCCTGGAGGCCCTCGGGGTGGGACCCGGGGACGAGGTGATAACCGTCTCCAACACCGCCGCCCCGACCGTCGTCGCCATCGCCGGAACTGGCGCCACCCCGGTCTTCGTCGATGTGCGCGAGGACTACCTCATGGACGTCTCCCAGGTGGAGGCCGCCATCACCTCGCGCACCCGCTGCCTGCTCCCGGTCCACCTCTACGGTCAGTGCGTCGACATGGCGCCCCTGGAGGAGCTGGCCGCTCGGCACGGCCTGGCCGTCCTCGAGGACTGCGCCCAGGCCCATGGTGCCCGTCACCACGACCGTGCGGCCGGGACCATGGGCAACGCCGCCGCCTTCTCCTTCTACCCGACGAAGGTCCTTGGCGCGTACGGCGACGGCGGCGCGGTCCTTACCTCCGACGAGGAGGTGGACCACAGGCTGCGCCGACTGCGCTACTACGGCATGGAAGAGCGGTACTACGTCACCGGCCTGCCCGCCCACAACAGCCGCCTCGACGAAGTGCAGGCAGAGATCTTGCGCCGCAAACTCCGGCGTCTCGACCAGTATGTGACGCGCCGTCGGGCGATCGCCCGACGGTACGCCGAAGGGCTCGGTGACACCGGCCTGGTCCTCCCGCGGACGGCCCCGGGCAACGACCACGTGTACTACGTGTACGTGGTGCGCCACCCGCGCCGGGACGAGATCATCGAGTCGCTCCGGGAACGAGACATCGAGCTGAACATCAGCTACCCCTGGCCGATCCACACGATGACCGGCTTCGCGCACCTGGGCCAGCGGGAAGGCTCTCTGCCCGTCACCGAGCGGCTGGCCCGTGAGATCTTCTCGCTGCCCATGTACCCCTCACTGACCCCGGAAGCGCAGGCCAAGGTCGTTGAGGCCCTCAGAGAGGTTCTCGAGACCCTGTCCTGACGGCTCGTCCACCGGACGTGGCGGCGGCTCAGTCCTCGCGGGCCTCGGCCGCCGTCACTGACAGGCGGGCGGTGAAGAGTCCATTCCTGCTCCGGCTCAGCGCCCGCAGCGCGGCGGCGTGCGGACCGAAGCCGGGTTGTTGCACCGCCCGCCGGAACGAGGTCCGGTCGGCCCACACGGCGAGGTTCACGTAGCCGGCCGGGTCGTCCACCTCCCGCAGCAGGCTGTGCCGGACGAAACCGGGCTGCCGTGCCATGAAGGCGGACGTCCGGGCGAAGACCTCCTCGAACTCCTCGGGCGCCCCGTGGACGGTGAACCTGTTCACGAAGGTCACCTCGGGACCGGTGCCGACCTGGCCGGCGTCGCTGACAACGTTGGACTCCTGCTGTTCGCCGCTCGGCATGGGCAGGGCCACCCCTCTGCTCGTCGTCTTCGTCCGACACTCGCGGACGCGTGCCGGGGAGCCTGGCAGCGGCTCGTCGAGGACGTCTCGACACCGGCTGACCACCGGCCGGGAACCCTGCTCACCTGGCCCCCACCTCCTCGGCCACGGGCGGCGTCACGAGCGTCTCCTCCAGGCGCTCCTTGGCGTAGGCCCGGGTCAGCCGGTCGAAGCGGTACCGGCCGGTGCCGTCGGCGCAGCGGTCCGTGGCCAGCAGGTGATGGTCGGCAAGGGACTCCAGGACGGAGTCGAGCTCCCGCACCGGGCGGCTCAGCAGTTCGGCCGCCTGCGACGCGGTGAAGGGCGTCTCGCCCAGCATGCTGAGCAGCCGGAAGGCCCCCTGTTCCTGGTGGTTGAGGGCCGCGTAGCTCGCCGCGAACCGGGAACGCACGTCCAGCTCCCCGAGCCGGGCCACGTCGAGGATCCGGGGTGTGGCCTCGAGCCGGTCGGCGAGCGCCGACAGCGAGAGTCCCGGCCCCGCCGCGAGTCTGCCGCCCACGCACCGCAGGGCCAGCGGGTGACGGCCGAGCAGCTCGATGGTCCGGTGCGCGGCCTCCGGTTCGCGGTCCACCCGCTGCCGGCCCGCCAGTACCGCGAGGATCTCCAGGGCCTCATCGGGGGAGGGTGCGCCCAGCTCGACGCGCTCGGCCTCCACCAGGGCGGTCATGCGCCGCCGACCGGTGACCAGCAGCGCGCAGCGCGGGTCGGCCGGCAGCAGGTGCCGGATCTGGGCCGAGGACGCCACGTCGTCCAAAAGCACCAGCACTCGGTGCCCGGCCGTACGGGACCGGAACAGTGCTCCGCACTCCTCCAACCCCTCCGGAATGCGCGAGCTCGGGACCTCCAGGGCCCGCAGGAAGCCCCGGAGCACCTCGGAGGGGTCGCGCGGCTCGGCAGAGGAGCCACGCAGGTCCGCGTAGAGCTGTCCGTCGGGGAAGTGCGGGCGGAGGGTGTGCGCGACGTGGACGGCCACCGCGCTCTTGCCGACACCCGGCGGGCCGGTCACGACCCCGATGTGGGCCGCCGTGCCGTCGGCGGCTGGTCCGCCGGGCGCGCGCAGCGCCCTCTCCAGTTCCTTGAGGACGTCGTCGCGGCCGACGAATCCCGCGAGTCCGGCCGGCAGTTGCGCCGGTGTCCCGATGGACTCCCGTACGGCGACCTGTGAGGGCAGCTGGTCGGGTACCAGGGGGGGACCGGCAGAGGTGCGGGGCTCGGGAAGGCGGGGTGCGGGTGGGGGCCCTGGAGGGGAGATGGGTTCGGTGGGGGGGGGGGGGGACAGGGAGGGGGGGGGAGTGTCCCCACGCGGAAAGAGGGGGGGGGGGGGGGGGGGGGGGGGGGGGGGGGGGGGGGGGGGGGGGGGGGGTGGTGGGGGGGGGGGGGGGGGGGGGGGGGGGGGGGGGGTGGGGACCCTCCCCCCCACCCCTCCCCCCTCCCCCCCCCCCCCGAACCGGCGGTGGCGGGGGAGCGAAGGTCTCGGGGGTCTCGGGGGAGCCCTCCGCCGGGGGGCCGGCCTGCAGAAGAACGGGGGCGGACCCGGGCCTCGGCCGGCGCGGGGAATCCTGGGGTGCGGCCGGGGAGTCGGAGAGCAGGGTGTACTGGAGACGGGCGAGTTCCTTGCCGGGTTCGAGGCCGAGTTCGTCGATCATCTTCTGCCGCAGGCTCTGGTAGACCTCCAGTGCCTCATGCCGCCGCCCGGACCGGTGCAGAGCCAGCATGAGCAGTGCATGGAGGTGCTCGTGCAGCGGATGGGTCAGCACCAAGGCCTTCAGTTCGCTGATCAGTTCGCGGTGCCGGCCGTTCTCCAGGCCGGCCTCGATCCGCAGTTCGAGGATGCGGAAGCGCAGCTCCTCCAGCCGAGTCACGTACGAGAGGAGCCGCCCTCCGGTTTCGACGTCGGCGAGCGCGGGTCCGCGCCACAGGGCCAGAGCTCGCTCAAAACATGCCAAAGCCGCCGTGGTATCGCCCTGTTGGAGAAGTTCCTGCCCTTCGTCCGCCTGCTTCTCGAACAGGCTGACGTCCAGACTCGACGAGGGAATGGTGAGGCTGTATCCACCCGGCTTCGTCCGGATCAGGTTCCCGAGGCCCTGCCTCAGGAGAAGCTTGCGGAACTTGTAGATGTACGTCTGCAGGGTGGTCACCGCGCTCGGTGGCGGGAGTTCGGGCCACAACTCGTCGATAAGCTCGGACGCCTGCACCACGGTGTTGTGCCGCAGCATGAGCAGACATATGACCTGCCGGGGCTTGGGTGCGGTCGGCATGATGTTTCGGCCATCCCAGAGGATTTCGACGGGACCTAATAATCGGGACTCCAAGATGTTTCCTCCCGTTTCCGCTGAGTCGCACCGCACGTGTGCCCCTCGCCGTTGACAGACCACCTCGCCTTCACGGTAGGTCCTTGAAATCGACTGGTCAACGCCGGGACGGGGTGCGGAGGAGACTCGATGAATCACTGAAGAACAAGAAGAATGTCCACTTTGCCGGACCTTGACTCGTCACCCGGGAAAAGTTCCCGTAAAGCCGCGACCGTCGAGGACTGGCGGATATTCGATTCCGCCACGACCACCCGTCGACCCTCTATCCGGCAGGCGCCAACTGGCGGGTTGCGCCCTTGGCCTATGCCGGAGGCCGATGCGTGCGGGTATCTCTTCCCGCCACCCTCGGCGGGTTGATCGCCCTTCGGGAGGACCTCCGAAACCGATGAGCGTGGTCCGGCCGCATGGCCGATTCCGGTAGATTGGCCGGTCCGCGTGCTCGTCCGGCACCACCCGGCGCCCCGGCTCCAGCGTTCCTCCAGCAAGATTCGAACGCAGGCGCGGCTCTGCGGCGCTCCCGGCCGGCCCGCCCGACACGGTTCTGCCGCCCGTGTCAAGTCTCTCCGTGCTCCTCCAATCACCATTGAGTCGAATACTAGCTATTCCGCGCACGCTCGCCCCGTGGACATTTCCGATGTGAGTGACACAGGGCTCTGCTCCGCAAAGAACAGGGTCAAGGGCGCCGGTGTGGGGGGACGCGGATGAATACAGCGACAAATCGCCGTGCGGTCATCACGGGTATCGGAATCGTGGCTCCCGGTGCCATCGGCGTGAAGCCGTTCTGGGACCTTCTGACGGCGGGGCGCACAGCCACCCGGGCTATCACGGCTTTCGATCCCGGGCCCTTTCGTTCCCGAATAGCTGCGGAATGCGACTTCGACGCCGCTACGGAGGGTCTCACGCCCCGGGAGATTCGCCGGATGGACCGGGCCGCGCAATTCGCCGTGGTCGCCGCACGTGAGGGAATCGAGGACAGCGGGATCGACCGCGAGGCCATGGACGGCTCCCGAATCGGGGTGGTCCTCGGCAGTGCGGTCGGCTGCACCACGAGCCTGGAGAACGAGTACGCCGTCGTCAGCGACAGCGGCAGCCGATGGCTCGTCGACCACGCCTACGCCGTCCCCCACCTCTTCGACTACTTCGTGCCCAGCTCCATCGTCGCCGAGGTGGCCCACGACCGCATCGCGGCGGAGGGGCCGGTTTCCCTGGTGTCGACCGGGTGCACCTCGGGCCTCGACGCGGTGGGCCGGGCGGCCGACCTGATCGCCGAGGGCGCAGCCGACGTGATGGTGGCAGGAGCCACCGAGGCGCCCATCTCGCCCATCACCGTGGCCTGTTTCGACGCGATCAAGGCCACGAGCCCCGACAACGACCGACCGGCCGAGGCCTCCCGTCCCTTCGACCGCACGCGCCGGGGCTTCGTCCTCGGTGAGGGAGCCGCCGTCTTCGTCCTGGAGGAACGGGAGCACGCCCGCCGCCGTGGCGCCGAGGTGTACGCCGAGATCACCGGATTCGCGTCCCGCAGCAACGCCTTCCATATGACCGGACTGCGGCCCGACGGCAAGGAGATGGCGGAGGCGATCAGAGTCGCGCTCGCCGCCGCCCGTACGGATCCGTCCGCGATCGACTACATCAACGCCCACGGCTCGGGCACCAAGCAGAATGACCGCCACGAGACCGCGGCCTTCAAGGCAAGCCTCGGGGATCATGCGTACCGGACCCCGGTCAGCAGCATCAAGTCGATGATCGGCCATTCGCTGGGCGCCATCGGCTCTCTGGAGATCGCCGCCTGCGCCCTCGCCATCCGCCACGACACGGTCCCGCCCACCGCCAACCTGCGTGAGCCCGATCCCGAGTGCGACCTGGACTACGTACCCCTGGAGGCCCGTTCCCTGCCCGTCGGAAACGTCCTCACGGTCGGCAGCGGATTCGGTGGCTTCCAGAGCGCCATGGTGCTGTCCGGACCCGACGTGCAGGGCAGGGCGGCGGCGTGAACACGGACACGGTCGTCACCGGCATGGGAGTGCTGGCCCCCACCGGCCTGGGCCACGACGAGCACTGGAAGAACACCCTGAGCGGCACCTCGGCGATCGGCCCCGTCACCCGGTTCGACGCCGACGGCTACCCGAGCCGGCTCGCGGGTGAGGTAGCCGGCTTCGTCCCGGAGGAGCACCTGCCCAGCCAGCTCCTGCCCCAGACCGACCACATGACCCGGATGGCCCTCGTCGCCTCCGACTGGGCCCTCGCCGACGCCGAGTTCGACCCCGCCCTGCTCCCGGAGTACGGGGTGGGCGTCGTCACCGCCGCCTCGGCGGGCGGCTTCGAGTTCGGCCACCGCGAGCTGCAGAACCTGTGGGACCGGGGACCGAAGCACGTCAGTGCCTACCAGTCCTTCGCCTGGTTCTACGCCGTCAACACCGGCCAGGTCTCCATCCGGCACGGGCTGCGCGGCCCCGCCGGCGCCCTGGTCACCGAACAGGCAGGTGGCCTCGACGCCCTTGGACAGGCCCGACGGCAGCTCCGCGGGGGACAGCCGATGGTGCTCGCCGGAGCCGTCGACGGCTCTCCCTGCCCCTGGGGCTGGGTTGCCCAGCTCAGCACCACCAGGATGAGCCGGGAGTCCGATCCCGCCCTCGCCTACCGACCCTTCGATGCCGAGGCCGCCGGATACGTGCCCGGAGAGGGTGGAGCCCTGCTCGTCCTGGAAAGCGAGGAAGCCGCACGGGCGCGGGGCGCACGCCGCCGGTACGGACGGCTGGCCGGCTACGCGGCCACCTTCGACCCGCCGCCCGGCTCGGGCCGCCCCGCGAACCTCGTACGGGCCGCGCAAGCGGCCCTCGACGACGCGCGGCTCGGGCCTGAGGACATCGACGTGGTCTTCGCGGACGCAGTGGGCACCCCCGAGGAGGACGCCGTCGAGGCAGACGTGCTGCGCACCCTCTTCGGCCCCCACGGAGTCCCGGTGACCGCGCCCAAGACCATGACCGGCCGGCTGAGCGCAGGAGGCCCGGCCGTCGACGTTGCCACCGCCCTTCTGGCGCTGCGTGAAGGCGTCATCCCCCCGACCGTCCATGTTTCACGACCACTGCCGGACCACACCCTCGACCTCGTGACCGCCCCGCGCATGGCCCCGCTCGCCACGGCACTGATCCTCGCGCGAGGACAAGGGGGCTTCAACTCGGCCCTGGTCGTAGCGGGCCCGCGCCGGCCCCCCACCCCCTGACAGGAGACACGGCGATGACCGATCAGCTGACAACGGACAGGCTCATGGAGATCATGCGCGAGTGCGCCGGTGACGAGGAGGCGATCGAGACCGATCGCCTTCCCCAGGACGTCGAGTTCGCCTCGCTCGGCTACGACTCCCTGGCCATGCTGGAGACGTTGAGCAGACTGGAGCGGGAGTTCGGCGTGGCCATCGACGAGGAGAAGTTCGCTGGAGCCACAACCCCGGCCGAGCTCACCACCCTGGTCAACCGCATCCTCACCGGAGCCGGCTGACCCGGGGGCCGCCCGGGCCCGGGGTCCGTCCCGGCCGTTGCCGGCCTGCGCCCGGGGACCGCGTCAGGACGGGAATGAACCAGACACCGTCGTCGCGACATGGGTGGAGCCGGCGGGCTGCGGCTGGCGAGCGCCGGGTCCCCCTGCAGAGGTACAGGCACATCCCGAGCAGAGCGGGTGCGCAAGCGTCCCCGCGCTCAGCACCGTCTTGCCCTCGCCCGGGTGAAAGCCGCCGATCTCCAGGCCGGCCTGCCGGCTGCCGCCTCGGGGCCGGACAGCCGTGGATGGTGTGCTTCCTCCTCACGGGTCGCCGTAGAGCATCGTGACGTTGATGCGCAGGTTCTCGTAGCCGGGCCGGAAGCGGATGGCGTCCGAGGCGTGGAAGAGGTCGGAGTTGAAGATCACCGCCCGGTTCTGCCGGTAGGGGATGGTCATGCTGCGGGCCCGCCGGCGTCGCAGGAACGGATGGATCAGGTCCTGGCGGCCGTTGTAGGTGTCGAAACCCCAGGACAAGGGGGCGTCGATGTCGTGCACCACCAGACCACCCGAGTGCTCGTCGGCGTTCGCGTCGTCCGGAGTGACCCAGGAGTTGACGTTGACGGCCGCGAAGTCCGCGTGCGTGGTGACGTCAGCGGGCACTTCGGGGCCGCACTTGAAACCCCACATCTGGCGCAGCGGGTACCGGTCGCCGATGAGCCGGGGCAGGGCGTCCCGCAGCTCCTCGGCGATCTGCATGAGCAGCGGGCAGATGAACCCGTCCTGCATGATCGCGCCCAGCCGTCCGTGGGCGTAGCGGTTGCCCGACCACACCGTCGACTCCAGACAGAACCGGTACTTCGGGGATCGGCATGATAGGGGAGGACACCTTGCCGCCGGTCAGCTCGCCCAGCGCCTCCTCGGTGAGGAAGTCGTCCACGTACACCACGCCGGGTGCGTTCGACAGGTACTGCTCCTCGACGGTCGCGGGATCCCAGCGCCGGGACAGGGCCCGCGCCACGCGCGGTGTGTCGCGCACATGCAGCAGGCGGTTGTAGGTGTCGGCGACACCCAAGTCGGCGTCCAGGGACAGGGTTTCGCGGCTGCGGGACCTCTGGCCGCCAGCCGGTCGCGCACGGCTCGGTAGGCGTCGATGACCCGGCTGTACTCCGTGCCCAGCACACCCAGGCGCTGGAGGTGGTGCATCTGGTCGATGTCGTGCTGCAACTTGGGAACGCTCAGGGGGACGGCCGAGCGCTCGGCCGGATCGGAAAAGGCGCCCCAGCGCAGCTGGGCGAAGAGCGAGCCACACCCCTCGGCGAGCGTGAAGTCACCTTGCTCCAAGGCCGCCTTGAGCACGTCCGGCGCCCACGCCAGGCCGTCGGCACCCGTGCGCATCTCGTCACGCAACAACGGCAGCGCCTCGTCCCGGCGCCCCAGGGCGACCAGCAGCAGCGCCAACTCCTCCCGGGACGACCCCTCTTCGGGGTCGCCCCGGAAAGAGTTGCCGAGAACACGCGCCGCGTCCTGCGCACGGCCGGCGACCACAGCTTCCCTCGCGCGGGCGACCACCGATCCGGCGTCCCACGGCGGGCCCACGCGGATCATCCGAACCGGAAGGCGTCGCGTGCCCGGAGTTCCACGGCGCAGCGGGCCAGCCCGTTGAGGGTCACCGCGGCGTACGAGGGCACGAAGTGCGCGCTGATCGCCTGGTCACCGTCCGCCTGCTGGACGTGGACGAAGGTGGTCCAGGTGATGGACGTCACGAACGGGGTGGTGCCGCGGGCCTGCATGCCGACGTTCTCCTGATCCGCCCCCGGATCCCCGGCCCCGCTGCCGTCCCCGTCGCCGCAGAGGGTGTGCGCGACATGGAGGTTGATGAAGTAGTGCAGCAGCTCATCGGTGAGCCCGCGGATTCCGGTTTCCGCCACGCAGCCTTCCAGCAGGGCGGCCACGACGTCCTGGCCACCGTGGGTGACGGTCGCCTCGCAGAAGTCGGCGAGGAACTGCCCCGCGGTGGGCACCTCGTCCGTGTGGTGGTGCACGTACGCGCTCCCCCCACCGCTGGGCCCTCCGCCGGATACCGTGTCATGTCCGCGGCAAGAGAAGGTGAAGGGTGATATGGCCTCCAACAGTTCGGTCCGTGCGCGCCTCGCGCTGGGCGCGGTCCTGGTGTCGACACTGCTCTGCGCCCCGGTGGCTGCGGCCGCCCCCGGGACCGCGAGCACAGACCCGGGCACCGCCCGCACTGCGCCTGCCGGCAGCGAACACACCTGCCCCGTCGTGTACTTCGACCTGGGGGAGACCCTGGTGCACACCGCGGACGACGGCAGCACCGCCTACCTGAGCGGCGCCGCCTCGTATCTGCGGACCCTGCGGGAACGCCACATCAGGGTCGGCCTGATCACCAACGTCCCGCCCTCCTGGGGCACGACCGACGCCGAGCGTGCCGCCCGGCTGAAGGAGGAGGTCGACGCGGTGTGGCGGGGCCCGGTGCCGTTCGCCTGGGAGGACTTCGGCGACCGGATCCGCACCCCGCGCACCGAAGCCGAACGCAAACCCTCTCCGGTCCTGTGGCAGCGCGCGAAGGCCGACTCGGGCCGCTGCCGAGTCGTCTACCAGGCGGAGACGGCCCAGGAGGTCACCGTCGCCTCCTCGCTGGGCTTCGTGGCCTACCAGGTCGGCCGGCCCCACCGGCCCGCGTTCCTGCCGGCCGGGCTGGTCGAACTCCTCGGCCGGTAGTGGCCCGGTAGTGGCCCGGCAGCGGCGCTGACGGACGTCCACGCCCAGAGCCCGCGGTCGTCCGCCCCTTTCCCGCCCGGTGCGTACGACCGCGGGCCGACGTCGACGCCGACGTCGACGCCGACGCCGACGCCGACGCCGACGCCGACGCCGACGCCGACGCCGACGTCGGCACCGACGCCGGCACCAGGGCCAGGGCCACGGATCCGACCGCGGCCCACAAGGCCTCCTCCGGTCAGCCGGGAAGCCGGTCCGCAGCCTCCGGGCCGCCGTCATCCGTACTCGCGGCCCCGGTACTCGCGGCCCCGGTACGGCCGGCGTCCGGAGCCGGCACCACCTGCTCCCCGCGCCGGTCCCGCGCAACCGCCCCGCTGCGCACGAGGAGTTGAAAGACCCCGAGCAGCACCGCCGTCGCCAGCGCGCTGTGCCACAGCAGGGCGTCCAGGTGCCCGGCCGACAGGTACGCGCCCGCGGCGATCGCGGCCAGTGCGCACACCGCGCGGTCCACGATGCTCTCGACCGACAGCAGCGTGGCCCGCGGGGCGTGTGCCGGCACCGCGTCGTTGACCAGTTTGCGCTGGACGGGGAACGCGAAACCGGTCGCGGCGGCGAACAGGCAGAGCAGCACGACGACGACCCACGGCCCGCCGAGCGTCATCGCCGCCAGGGTGCCCGCGAGCGCGAGACTGAGGACGGACACCCAGGCGACCGGCGGCAGCCGGCGGCTCAGCCACTGGGGGCGGGCCGAGGCCAGCGCCTCCGCCACCGTCATCGCGGCCAGCACCCCACCGTGCGAGGCCTCGGCGATGCCGTGGTCCAGCAGGATCGGCTGGAAGAGGTTGACCTGGCAGATCCGGGACAGCGTGAACACCGCCACGCCCTGCACCATCACCAGGGCCAGCCACCGCGAGGAGGCGACACAGCGCAGCGCGGTACCCGCGTCCCGCAGGAACGCGCCGCCCCGCCGTCCCCCGTCGGACCCGCCGGAACCCGAGCCCGCGCCTGTTCCCGCGAGCCGGGGCAGCAGCACGGTGCAGACGAGGGAGCCCGCCGCGCTCGCGGCGCTGAGCACGTACGGCGCCGGGTGGGCGAGGGCCATCAGCGGCCCGACCAGCGGCCAGCACACCACTTTCGCCGCCAGTCCCAGGGCCCGTGCGGTGCCCTCCGCCCGCAGATAGTGCTGATCGCACCGCTCCGCCCGCAGCCCGTCGTACAGGTAGGCGCTCGCCGCTCCGGAGGTCAGTGACCGGCCGGCGGCGATGGCCAGGAAGTGCAGGAGGAAACCGGTGTAGGAGGCGCTGACGACCGGGACCAGGTTCGCCGCCGTCATGACCACCGCTCCGGCCCGCAGGCAGTTGCGGGTGCCGATCCGGTCGGCGATCAGCCCGGTCGGGATCTCCAGCAGGCAGAAGGCCACGTAGTAGATGCTCTGGATGCCGAAGATCTGTCCGTCCGAGAGGCCGGCCGCCTTCTGGTAGGCGTAGAACACCGGCATCCACCACAGCAGGTTGAACAGCAGCTGGAAGCCGTAGTTGAGCCGGATGATCCGGCGGGCGGTGTCCGTCGGGCCCGCGGTCGCCCCCGTGCCGGGGCGCGGTGGGCCAGGACGCGTCCTCACAGCGCGTAGGGGCGGATCTGGACCAGCCGGAAGTCGCCCCGCTCGGTCATCAGCCACTCGATGTCCAGCGGCTTGTCCACGTCCTCCCCGCTGAAGTGGGACTGCAGGAGCCGTCCGGTCAGGGACAGGTCGGCGAGCCGGGCGCGGGTGGCGGCGGGCAGCCCCTCGCCCCAGGAGCCCAGGGCGACGGTGCGGCCGCCGCCCTCCACGGTGTTGTACAGGTACTGCTGGGGCAGGACCGAGCCGTCGACCACCTGCTCGGGGGAGCCGGGGGAGCAGTTGAGGTAGACGTTGCGGAAGTCCTCCCGGCGGGTCGGATCGCAGGTCACCAGGACACCGCCCAGAACGGCCGGCACGTACTCCTGGATGATCACGCCCATGTAGGTGTCGTCGAGGGAGATGCCGACCTGGTGGCGCAGCCGCACACTGCGGGGTGAGACCAGGGAGGCCCACACCTGGCGTACGGCGTCCAGGAGTTCGCCGGTGCCGTGGACGGTGGTGACGGAGTCGTAGACGCCTGCCGCGGAGAACCCCGGGAGGTCCTCGGCGTTGGAGGAGGAGCGCACCACCAGAGGTCCGCGCGAGACCGTCGCGGCGGGGAAGGCCTGGTCGATCTGCCGGGTGACCGCCTCGGGGACAGGCGTGTGCCGGATCAGGTGCTGCAGGTGCAGGCAGAGCGAGTCCAGGACGTCAAAGGCATCGAGTTCGAGCGCCAGCTTGAGTTTGCCGATGCCCTGCTGGAGGACGGGAGAGGAGGCGAGGAAACGCTGCTGGAGCGCGAAGGGAACCGCGACCCCCTCCGGAGCGCTGACCGCGTCGGCGACGAACTCGGTTGCCCTGGCGCGCAGTTGTCCGATGGAGGGCGCACTCAGGCCGAGACGGGCCGCGAGGTGCCCGTAGAGGTCCTCGCGCGGCGGCCGGGGCCGTCCGTAGAAGGACGTCAGATCCGCCGTACGGCTGTCGAGCACATGGTGCAGCTCGCCGAGGTTGGCCGCCTTGGTGCCGTAGCGGTCACGGTCGGCGCTGCGCAGCCGGTGCAGGGACAGCACGGGGGCGTCCTCGAGCAGCGGCGGTTCGAGGCGGATGCGCTGCTGATGCCAGGCCGGGGCCCGCAGGTCGGGTTCGTGATCCAGCCGCCGCAGGGATATCTCGTCCTCGCCGACCCGGTAGCGCACCCACGCGCCGTCGAGGCCGCCCTGCTCGACGAGCTGCTCCAGGTCCCGCACGATCGCGTTGGGGATGCCCCAGCCGGAGGCGAGGACATTGGTGTGCGAAAGCGGCGTGATCGGCGCGGTGTTGACGAAGCCGGCGACCCGCGGCACGTCGTCGGGCAGGCACGGCATCGCCACGATGTCCGACCAGCCCAGGCCCGCCTCCGCCGCCGCGTACTCCTGGTGCGTACGGAAGAACCGCAGTCGCCCGGTGGCCTCGCCGGGGTTCAGCGGCGTCCGCTCCCGGGACCCGAACAGCTCATGGCTCAGGATGCGCGGCACACGCTGTTCGCTGATCGCCGACAGCTCCTCCTCCTGCCCGTGGTTGGCGGGCTTGAGCAGCAGCGGCAGCCTGCTGTCGACCCGCGCACGCACGAACTCGTAGAAGAATCGCAGCAGTTCGCCGCGCATGGTGTCGGCCTCGGTCGTCTCCAGAACGAGAAACAGCCGCTCGCGGCCCTCCGGGTCCTGCTCGCTGTGCAGGGACAGCACACCGAGCAGGAAACGGCGCCCGGGGTCGGTGTAGACGGAGGCGTTGAACGCGTCCAGATCCTCGTCCAGCGCGGTGAGGTCCATCCCCAGCACCCGGGTGGCGACGTAGTTGACGTGGAAGGGGTGCGCACTGGTGTCCAGCACGTGCCAGGTGTTCTCCACACGGTCGACGACGACCTTGAGATAGGGGTGACCGGCCAGCACCCCCGACAGCGTCCGGAACAGAGGCAGGGAGAGGTTCTCGCCGACGACCGTGCGGTCCGTGGCCGGCTCGGCGGCACCGGTGACCAGCGGGGCGCTCATGCCGGGACCTCCTCGCACCGCGCGGCGGGCAGCACCCGCGGCAGGGCGTCCACCAGGGCCTCGAAGTCCCGCAGCACCGTCTGCGGGTCGGCGGCGAACAGCAGACACAGCGCCGCCATGGTGTTGGCGCCCGCAGCCGGGTCGTAGACCGGTACGAGGCTGCCGTCGGCCAGCGAACTCTCCGCCACCACCGACAGCTCACTGCCCCGGCTCAGCGGCACCTGCGAGGCGACCACGGGAAAGTCCCAGACCCTGCGGTCCCGCCAGGCCTCGCCCCGCCCGTCGACCGCGAGGACGACCAGGGAACCCGCCGCACCGCGCGCCTGCGCAGGCGTCAGAGCCTGCTCGGGCCAGGCGACCGGCCGCCCCAGGAGGTGATCGACGAGCATGCCGATCAGATCCAGCCCGAAGACCTCCTCGATCTGCGGCACCGTCATCGCACCGCCGAACCGGGCAGCCGTCTCGATCAGCCACATGCTGCCGTCCGGACCGAGCTTGATCTCGGTGTGTGTCCCGCAGTCGCGCAGGCCCAGAGCGTCGACGGCGCGACGGGCCAGCGCCACGACCCGGTCCTGCGCGTCGGGGGAGAGCAGGGCGGGGGTGATGCCGGCGCGCTCGGTGAACGGCTCGATGGTGGGCATCCGGCCACTGAGGCAGACGGGATGGAAGACACCGCCTGCCACGACACCCTCGACACTGAGGTAGTCGCCCCAGCCGGGCTCCTCGAACCAGTCCGCGGCCGTACCGCTGACGATCTCCTCCACCACGAAGTCCGCATCGGCCTGGGCGACATGAAGCTCCGCGAATCCCAACCGGGCCGACTCCGCCATGACTTCACGCGAACGAGCCCAGGCGGCGGACGCCTCACCGGGGGAGTGAATGATCTGGTGCGCGGTGGACCCCGCACTCCAGGCCGCCTTGAGCAGCAGCGGGCAGGACAGGGAATCCACCGCCGCATGCAGGTCCGCCTCCGTGGCGACAGCACGGAACGCGGGCTGCGGCAGACCGTACTGCTCCCAGGTGCCGCGCATCAGCCGCTTGTCGCGGGCGAGTTCGACGGCGCGGCCCGCGCCCGCCAGACCGAGCTTCTCGCAGGCCGCGGCGACGGCCACGACCGCGTACTCGGAGAACGTGAGCACCGCGTCCGCGTCCACCTCCCTGGCCCGCGCCACGATCAAGGACACCAGGTCGGAGCATCCCGCGTCGCCGGGCGTCACCACCGAGGCGCACAGTCTGGCGGCGGCCCCCGTCACGGCAGGCGGAAGAGCGCTGAGCGCCAGCAGGTGCACATCCGCCTTCGCAGCCGTCCGCGACAGGACATGGCCGAGCGGCGTACCACCCTTGGCATGCACCAACAGCACCGTGCTCACAGAAATCCGTCTCCATTCACCCACTCGGTACGGACCCTTGCCCGCACCGCTGGTGCGGTGACGGGCCCGGGGAACATCGCGTGCGGTGAACGCCGGAAGCGTGTTCGCCCGCACACTCAAGGGGACCAGGCGGCACCCGCCTCCAACCCCGCACAGGGCGCCCGCGGTTCAGGCAAACGCCTGAGTCGCACAGCGTGCCGGGCCGCCCAGCACGATCTGCGCGTACGCGCCGAGTCCTGCGGAGCGGGCGAAGCCGCGCCCCGGCCTGCGTACGCAGCCGCGAACCGCCCCCGCACCCGCCCGTGGAGCAGCCCCTCGGCCCACCGTCCACTTTCGGCACTTCGGCCGGGAACGGAGCTTGTGCCGGACCGTGCGGGATATCCAACGTCAGGTGACTGTGCGTCAGCCAGTCGTATACGGACGGAGACCGCTGTGGACGATCCCAGCCCCAAGACACTGCTCGAGCACCTCCCCGTGGTCCGGGAGGAAGCCGACGAGCCGCGGCAGGCACGGGAACGGAGAGGCGACGCCTTCACCGGCCCGGACACCGCACAGCGCCTCCCGGACCGGACCCGCCCAGAACCCGCAACTCCCGCGCGCCGGAGCGACGATGGCCGACGGCAGCCCCCCGCAGGCAGCCGCACCCCCGTCGACAGCCGCTCCCTCGACGTCGTCCGGCACCATCCCGAGCACCGCGCCCGCCCTTACGCGACAGAACCCGACACCCACGCCGCGGTGCCCCGCGGCTACACCGCCTTCGCGGACCTCGTGGCCCTCGCCCCGGCCGCCGCCTTCATCCGGGACCGCCACGGCCGCTACCTGTGGGCCAACCACGCCTACGCGCACCTCTACGGCACCGTCCCCCGGCAACTGGTCGGCAAGTACATCGAGGACTTCGACACTCCCGCCGAGGCCGACCGCTTCCGCGCCCTCGACCAGCAGATCCTCACCCGGGGCACGCCGGTGCGCCACACCCTGCGCTACCGGCGCCCGGACGGCAGCACGGGCCGGGCGTTCGGCCACCGCTTCCCGGTACGGGAACACGCCCGCACCTGCATCGCCGGGATCTACGTGGACATCACCGACCACCTGCGCGCCACCGCCCAGCGCCAGGAGGCCGAGGAAAACCTCAGCGCCCTGCGCGACCACAGCGGACTGCCCTGCGCCCTGCTGTCGGCAAACGGGCGCGTGATCCAAGCAAGCGCGGCAGCCGCGGAACTCTTCCACCTCAGCCTGCCCGACCTGGTCGGCCGCCGCGCCCACACCCTGCTCGCCCCCGGGCCCGCCCCCGGCCTCGACACGCTGCACCACCGGTGGAACAGCCTGATAGCCCGCCGCACCCGGCGCGTGGAGACAACCGCCCTGCTCGTCGACCCCCAGGGGCTGCAGCGCCGCGCGGAGCTCCACCTGACGACAATCGGCCATTCCACCAGCCGGGCCCGCCACGTCTGGGCCGTCGTCACCCACCAGAGCCTCGCCCACGAGGCCCACCCGCCGCTCACCGCCGCACAGCTCCGCATCCTGTCCCTCCTGGCCCAGGGCAGCAGCAACAGCGACATCGCCACCTCGCTGAAACTGTCCCGGCAGACGCTCGACTACCACCTCAGCCGCCTGCGGCAGCTCCTGGGCGCCGCCACCCGCCCCGCGCTCGTCGCCCGCGCCTACGTCCTCGGCATCCTCGCCCCCCACGCATGGCCCCCACGCTCCGCCACGGCGGCCCACCCACTCAGCACGGCCTGACCTGCACGGCGGTGTGCAGCACGGCCAGGATCCGCCAGCGGCTGCCGGCCCGGTGTCCGTGCTCGGCCCGGGGGGCCGGCATGGGGGGGGGGGGGGGGACGGCTCTTTGCTTGAAAGAAGAGGGAAGGATGCGCAAGGCCGCCACCCAGACTACCCCCTCCCCCCTCCCTC
>NZ_JBWKDS010000003.1:166573-168961 GCF_056435845.1 Streptomyces sp. NPDC043867
CCGCCGCGGCGGCCCCCCCACTAACCACTCTCAGATCTGCGCGGCGGTGTGCAGCACGAAAAGGCTCCACCGGCGTCTCCCGCCCTTGTTTTCGTTCGCCCCCCTCCCCCCCGGCGGGGCTGCGGGGGCCGCTCCGCTTCTCGGCCGGACGGCCGAGCCGGGCGTCAACGGTGCAGCCGCCGGCACGCTCCTGGCGACCGCATGCCGCACGGGCACCCGTCCCGGCACCTGACCCGAGGCCCGGACGCGTACGACACAGCGGCAGCACCGTGCCGCGGGCCAGGCCGGCACCCGGTGCCGGCCCCGGAAATGCATTGCCGTGCCGTTGCGTCGGTCGGCATGCTCACGGTCGTGACCACCGCACACGGATCCACCGATGCCACCGCCGTCGTACCCGTCAGCGTGCGCGACCTGCTGCCCCGAGACCTGCCCGCATGCACGTGGTCGGGCTCGGCCACCCATCTGCGCCAGGTGGAGCGGGAGTTGACGCGCGCTGCCGCCGGCGAGGTGGACTACCTGGCTGTATGCACCCCGGTGAACCTGCCGGTGGCGATCGGCGGCATCGACTTCCAGGTTTCCGAGGGAGCCGGAACCCTGTGGCAGCTCGCCGTGCTCCCGGCACTGCGGTCGTGCGGCCTGGGAACGTTGCTGATCCGAGCCGCCGAGCACAGGATCACCAACCGCGGCCTGCGCAGGGCCGAACTCGCCGTCGAGGAGACCAACCCGCGGGCGCGCGCCCTGTACGAGCGCCTGGGATACGCCGTGTACGGCCGCCGGCCTGATGCCTGGGACGCAGAAGGACCTGACGGGCTGATCCGTCGCCACGAGACGATGTGCCTTCTCCTGCGAAGAGACCTCTGAGCGGCGGGGCAGCGGCCCGTGGCCGACGTCGCCGGCCGGCGCCCCCGTCGTCGTCCGCCTCGCACGCGGCGGCTGACCTCCCGGTCCGACGGGTGCGGCAGCCGAGCCGGACAGCCGGGCGGAGCGGAGCGCGGCATCCGGTTCCTCCGCCCGGCACACGCACGGCAGGAGTACGTCACCGTCGGCGTGCCACGGTGCCCTCCACACCGTCCTCTTCAAGGGCGCCCACAGCGCATCGAGGAGCGGCTTGGAGGGCGCGGACGCCGACAGGGCGGCAATGACTCCGTGGGCCGGCAGACCCCGCGCGGCCCCGGGGCCGGACAGTGTTGCCGCGGCATCAGGAGTCCCCCGTGTTTCCCTCCTCCGGGCCAGGGGGTACGGCTGTGCTCGTGCTGACACTGCCGTCACGGCCCGCCCCGCTCCGGGCCCGCTTCGCCGAGACCGGATACCTCCCGCTCCCCGGCCTGCTGACCCGCCAGGGGCTTGAAGCGCTGCGGCAGGAGGCCGGCCGGCTGGAGGCCGCGGCGACCCGCCGCGACTTCCGTATGAAATGCATGGACGACAGCCCCCGCCACATGACCACCCTGGGCGGCCACCACATCGCACGGGAATCCGCGCTCATCGGCGGCCTGTACCGCGACACCGGACTGCTGGCGCTCCTGGCGGCCCTGCACGGCACGGATGTGCTGCCCGTGGAGGAGCCGGTCGAGCGGCACGTGCTGAATGTCCTGCACCGCCCCGGCGACACCCACGGCGCCCACACGGACGACTACCCCCTGGCCCTGGTGCTGTTCCTGGAGGCACCGGCAGAGCCCCGCGACGGCGGCCTGCTCGAGTTCAACCCCGGCCGCCGGGACCTGACCGCCTTGGGAGAGCCCGGCACACGCCGACTCCACCACCACGCGGGGGACGCCTACCTGCTGCGCAGCGACCTCACCGCCCACCGGGTCACCCCCCTCAGCCGCCCCGGCGCCCGACGGACCGTGCTGAACTTCGCCTACACCGCTTCCGGCCACCAGGTACCGGCCACCGACTCCGCGCACCGCCTGTACACCTGACCCGCCCCCGCACGGCCCGCGCCGTCAGTGACGGTCCCGGGCAGACCGGAGCCCAGGGAGCCGGGGAGACCCCAGCCAGAGGGGCCCGCGTGAGGGCGCCCGAGACAGCCGGGACGGGAGTGCTTCAACCGGGGTCCCGGTCGGGGTCCCGGTGCCGCCATGTGGGTTACGGCGCTTTTGGCCTTCGTGGACCGGCACGGCCTGTCGGAGCGCCGTGCGCCGGAAGGACGGGACAGCGCTCAAACATCGATTTCTAGATATTTCAAGAGGTCAATCAGTATATGGGGCCGTTTGGGTGTCCTGGTCGTGTCGCATGTTCCCGAGGCAAGGTCCGACACGAAAAGAGGAACCAGCGTGGCTGACTGGAAGCAGATCTCCGGTGGACTGACGACGATCTCGGTGGGGTCGCGGACCCATGTGTGGGGGGTGAACTCGTCGGGCCAGATCTACCGGTACACCGGGCACGAAC
>NZ_JBWKDS010000003.1:169054-339606 GCF_056435845.1 Streptomyces sp. NPDC043867
CACGACGCCAATCCCTGGATCGGTGTCCCTGGCAAGGCGGTGGACATCGGTGTGGCCGCCGACGGGACGGTGTGGCACGTCAACTCCGCGGGCGGTGTCTACCGTTACACCGGGGATCAGGGCTCCACCGACTGGGTCGCCGTCTCGGGCGGCCTGTCCCGCATCTCGGCGGGGTCGCGGACCCATGTGTGGGGGGTGAACTCGTCGGGCCAGATCTACCGGTACACCGGGCACGACGCCAATCCCTGGATCGGTGTCCCTGGCAAGGCGGTGGACATCGGTGTGGCCGCCGACGGGACGGTGTGGCACGTCAACTCCGCGGGCGGTATCTACCGTTACACCGGGGATCAGGGCTCCACCGACTGGGTCGCCGTCTCGGGCGGCCTGAAACGGATCTCCGCCGGCTCCCGGACGAACGTGTGGGGCATCAACTCCTCCGACCAGATCTACCGCTACACCGGGCACGACGCCAACCCCTGGACGGGCATCCCCGGCGCAGCGGTCGACGTCGGCGCGGCTGCCGACGGCACCGTGTGGGTCGTCAACTCCGCCGGCGGCATCTACCGCTACACCGGCGACCAGCCGAGCTGACCGGTGTGAGCACGCGTGCGGGGTCCCGGTCGGCCGGACCGGGACCCCGCACGCGCACAGCGCACGCGGCGGGCTCATCGGGTGATTCCGGCGCCGCCCTCGTCATGGACCATGTCGGCCCCTCGGCACTGGTCGTCGACGCCGCGCACGGTGGGAAGGGGCACCGCCGGCGGCGGCAGCGTTGCGTTCGGGGCCGCGCCCGGAGGCGTAGCCCCGGTGCGAGCGGGCCAGGGGAGCGTTGGGCCAACCAGTCGCCTCGCCAGGCCGGCAGCACATGCCGTGCGCATAAACACTTCCCGTGCGTGCTCCATCAAATGTGGTGAACTCCGCAGCCCCGAAGGGTGATACGCCCGAATCGCCCCCCATGATGACGTCGTCTCACCCACCCCCTCACGAGGAGTACGTCCATGTCTGCGACGACCGAGCCCAACGTCGGTTCGTTCACCCTCGGCGGTTCGTTGACCGCCGAACCCGCCGGGACCCTCGAGGTGCCGGAGCACGAGGAGTGGCCCCTGCCGAACGGCTTCGCGTGGGTCTTCCTCGGCGAGGGCAACCGCAGTCTCACCCGGCCCGTGATCATGGCCGACGGCTTCAACCTCGGTCGGAGCAAGCTCGACGTGCTCTACCAGGGCCTGGAGGGCGGCGACTTCGCGTTCATCAGCGAGCTGCGCCGACGTGGCAGGGACGTGATCCTGCTCGGTTTCGAGGAGCGCAGCGCCTCGATCCTGGACAACGCGGAGACGGTCGTGGCCGCCGTCGTGCGGGCCACCGCCATGCAGCAGGGCGACGACCGTCTGGTCGTCGGCGGCTTCAGCATGGGCGGCATCGTCACCCGCTACGCACTCGCCAAGATGGAGAACGAGCGCGTCGACCACCGGACCGCGCTGTACTTCTCCTACGACAGCCCCCACCGCGGCGCTTCCATCCCGGTCGGCGTGCAGGCGTTCTCCCACTTCATCCCCTTCCCGAACGACTTCGCGAAGCAGATGAACAGTCCGGCCGCGCGCCAGATGCTGTGGCAGCACTACGACAAGGACACCGGCAAGATCGGTGTCGCGCCGGAGCGCACGGAGTTCCTGGCCGAGCTGGAGCGGGTCGGGAACTGGCCGGCGATCCCGATGAAGATCGCCGTGGCCAACGGCCGCGCCGACGGGGTCGGCCTGCCGGACGTGAAGCCCGGCGATGTCGCGCTGCGGATCGACCGGATCTACCCGGGCACCGCCTTCTACACCCAGGCCCAGGGCGACGACGTCTCGGCCGCATACCTGAACCGCCGGTTCCCCGCGGCCGAGAAGACCATCACGACCAACGGCTTCCCGGAAGTCGACGGCGCACCGGGTGGAACCCTGCACACGTACAAGATCCTCGCCGACACGATCAAGAAGCTCGGCGGCAAGGCGGATCTGCGGCACGAGGACGTCTGCTTCGTCCCCTCGGTCAGCGCGGTCGCGATCCGCAACATCGACAAGCAGGACGACCTGTACGCGAACATCCACGACCTGAACCCGGACGAGAGCGAGCTGGACGAATTCGTCTGCTCGTCCACGACCACCGCACACACCGCCGTCACCGAAGAGCTGTGCCGCTGGCTCATGGAGCGACTCCCGCACTGACCGCCGCCAGGTGCCGACCAGGGCCGCCGACCGCCCACCTCGTGCGGACGGCGGCCTCTCGTCGGCCGATCCGCCTCACCCCACTGCGCGTTTGCGCCCCCCGGTCAGCCGGCGCCGGGTGAAACGGTGAGGCCAGGCGCTGCCGTGCGGGTCCCCCGCCCGCACCTCAGCACGCGTTGTCGACGCCGTCGATCTTCTTCCCGAATCCGGTGTCGTAGTGGGCGGCGTAGTCGCCCTTTCTGACCGTGCGGCACACCTTCTGGCCGCCGCTCCAGTCGATGAAGCCGCCGGACCGGTTCGCGATGAAGGAGTACGAGTGATCGCGCCAGGCCGCGGGGAGGTCCTTGTATCCCCCCGTCCAGTTGTACTGGGCGCCGCTGTAGGACACGCCCGTCCAGAGGCAGATCGCATTGGAGGGACAGGTGGCACTCGTGTTGCTCGGACTCGCCTGCGCGGCCTGGGTGGTGGCCAGTGCGGCCACCGTCAGGACGCCGGCGATCAGGACTGAGCGCATGGACTTGTGTGCCTTCAACTCAGGACTCCTCAAGGGGGCGGACTACTGATCTCCGGGGATTTCCGAAGACGTGCGGCCGGTCGTTCGATGGCAAGCGCAGGTCTATCCCCAGTGCTGGTAGAGGCTTCCGTTGCAGGCGACGAGCCGGATCCCCTGAGAGGCGCTGCCATCGAGGCACCGCCCGGACTGAACGTGCCTGATCTCGCCGGTGGAGGAGGTGGGGCGCCACTTCTGGTACGTGCTTCCGTTGCAGGCGACGAGCCGGACCCCCTGGGAGACGCTGCCGTCGAGGCACCGCCCGGACTGGTAATGCCTGATCGCGGCGGTGCTGTCCCAGAAATAGTCCCATTTCTGGTAGGAGCTCCCGTTGCAGGTGTTGAGCCGGACCCCCTGGGATGCACTGCCGTCAAGGCAGCGATCGGTGTAAGCCAGGTTGTCCCAGGTGTTCCAGGCGGTTGCTGTCGCCTGAGCCGGTGCAGCGAGCAGGGCGGCCGCGGCCAGTGTTGCCGCCGTTCCCGCAGCCAGTGCTGTGGCCCTCGACAGGGCACGCTTGATCATCGGCGTTCTCCTTTCTCCAGGAGTTCGGCACCGGCGGTCCCCGGTCATGCCGAACGCCATGAATGCTCCGGGCTGCCGGCACGGGCGGCCAGGCCCTTAAGCCATGGCTTAAGGGCCCCGGCCACGCTGCGCGGTGCTATCGGTTCCCGTCCAGCAGTTCCCGGCCCAGGGCGGTGGCCATGTGCAGCACGGAACCACCGCGCCGGCTGGTGGTGATGAGGCGCGCCTCGCGCAGCGCCCTGGTGTGCTGGCTGACGGCCGCCGGCGAAACACCGAGGCGCGCGGCCAGTTCGGTGGTGCTGCAACCGCCGGCGGCCACGCGCAGCGCGGTGGCCCGGGTACGTCCGAGCAGGGCGCCCAGGGGATCGCCGCTCACGGAGCCCCTGGGGCGCCACAGCGCGGCGCCGGTGGCCGGGTCGGTCACCGCGGGTACGGTGAGCCGCGGCACCGACGCGTCGTCGTACGGGTCGTACAGCAGGCTGAACGCACGCCAGGAGAACAGCGTCGGCGCCAGGATCAGCCCTCTGCCGCCCAGGTGGATCTCGACCGGGCGGGGGTGGCGTATCTCCAGCACGGGCGGTTGCCAGCGCACCAGCGAAGGGCTCAGAGCGGCCAGCAGAGCGTCAACTCCGCCTTCCAGGAACGTGCGGGCGTACTGCGCCCGTACGGCCTCCAGCTGTGACCGGGAAGCCGCCCAGTACGGTGCGACGGCCACCCGGTGACAAGCCACGAGGCCGGCCGCCAGCAGCCGCCGGGCCTCGCCGTCCCCGTCGGCGAGGGCCCGCGCCCACGGCATGTGGGCGGGACCGACGGCGACGGGTTCCAGTTCGCGGCGTACCAGGGTGCGCGGTGCCCGCAGCAGAGCCTCCACGGCGTGGTCGATGTCGGGCGAGTCGCCGGCCAGCGCCAGCAGGTCGAGGCCCGGGCCCCGGGCCGGCAGCAGCGAGGTGAGTGGCCCGGCGTCCTGGCCCAGCCGGCCGGCCACGGTGGCGCGCCACCGTTGGAAGGGCAACGGGAGAGAGCGCCCGCACAGCATCTCCAGGCTGTAGTACGTCTCCGCGGCAGCCCCGATGGTACCGGCCACCCGGGTGCGGGCGAGATCCTCCGCGGTGAAGTGAATGCGCAGCACCAACAGACCCCCGTCACGCAGCGGGGGACACCTTCAGCTGCCTACGGTGCCGGTCCCGGCTGCCGCCTTGGTGGCGGCCGTGCAATTGTCGGACGGGGCGAGCGGGACCGACAACGCACTTTCCGGACCTTTCGCCATGCGGTGTTCAAAGCCTTGGCCTGCGGTCCTCGGCATCTGCCTGCCGGGGCGTGGTCCAGCTGTGGTCAACCCCGTACGGCTCCCGATCATCCGGCCCGGTCACCTCGGGGGTGTCAAAGCCCTGGGCCAGGACCAGACTGCGCAAGGTGCTGTACCCGAACACGAGGGTCGCGGCCGCGGTGAGGTACAGGCGGAGGTCGGCCTCCCCCAAGCCGTCACCGGTCCGCAGCACATGCACGAAACCCCAGACGCCCAACACGGTCGGCAGCGCCCACACCGGCCACAGCAGCCGGTGTGTACGCCGCCGCTGCCGTACGTCGGCCGTGGACCGGAGCACGACCCGCAGCCGCGCGTCGCAGTGCTCGCACCGTACGCTTGTCTCACTCGGTCGCTCGGCGAACCGGTCCAGGCTGCCCACCTCCGCGTTGGCCAGTGTCGCCGTCTGTGTGCTGTCACCGACGTGCCGCGTGACGTAGGTGTGCGTGATGCTGTACCGGAACCTGCCCGAGATCTCGCTCCCCACAGCGCCTCCCCGCTCTCCCGGCCCCCGCCGACTTCCTTCCCGTTCCTGACAGTTCACACCCGTGGGCGGCAGGGATGGGCCTGGGGAGCTAACCTGCGCGCATGCGTGGACAGTTCACCGGCTGGCCGGAGCAGGCCATGGACGTGTTGTGGCAGCTGCAGGGCGAACCGACCCACGCGACCCGCGAGCGCTGCCGCGCGGACCGCGAGCGCCTGGTCCGGCAGCCGATGATCGCCCTGTTACCGCGCCCCTGGTCGCCGAGGCCCTCGAGCGTGTCCTGACCGGCCGCACCAAAGCTGTCGGCGTCGTCTCCGCCGGCGAGATCTTCGATGCCCCCGACTTCCTTCACGCGCTCGCCCCGCACATCGCACTCGACCTGCACCCGCGGAAGCAGAGCGCCTGGCGGGGCCGTGCGCAGGACACGGCCCCCGTCGGCGACGGGCCGACAACGCCGCCGGTTTCGGCGCCGGCCGCTCCCGCCGGCTCACTCCTGCCTTCGACCGCGGAGGCGGAGGCGGAGGCTGCGCTGACGGCTGCGGGCCTTGCTGCCGTTCCGTGCGCAGGTCAGCCGGTCTGCCCCGAGGAGGCGACCTCGTTGAGGTCGACGGCGTCACCGGCAGCGGGCTTCTCCGGGTTCACGGCCTTGCCGTACTCGCTGAACGTGGCGGTGTTGGGGTTCTTCCCGCCGCTGGTGGTCGTTCGCAGGATGTAGGGCTTGCCCTCAGTGGCCACGAACAGGCTGAGCGTCTCACCGCCCGCCGACTTCTTGGTCAGCCGGATGGCCTTCTCGCCGTTCACGGTCGTCGTCGCCCCCTTCTTCAGCCCCTTGCGCTCGGACTTGTCCTCGTCCATCGACGCCACCAGCCCCTGCTTGTCGCACAGGCCCTGCGTCATGGAGTCGTCGGCGGGAGCCTTCACCCACTTGTCGCTCACCTTCGGCACGATCCTGTCGCCCTGGGGCTGGTCCTTGAGGGCCTTCTTCCAGTACGCCTCGTTTCCCCGCAGGTACAGCGTGGCGTTCACGTGGCGCACGTCAGCCGTCGTTCCGGCCGTCTTCACCGTGCCCTCGCAGTTCTTGCGCCGGTCCACGGAGAGATCCAAGTCGAGTGCCGCCCCGTTGGCCTGCCGTAGGTTGCCCTGCACGTGCATCGAGTCGGCCTGCTCGGTCGCCTTGACCGCTTCGGCTGCGATCTTGTCGGCGCTCTTGCCCTCGAACGGCTGCTCCTCGGAGTCGGAGCCGCTCCCGCACCCGGTGAGGACCAACACCGTAGCTCCCGCTAAGGCGGCCATCGCTGACGTCCTGTTGCCCATCAAGTTCCCTCCCGTGAGACGCAGTTGAGTCCCCGTCCATCCACGACCCCTGCGGCCGTGGATCACCCCGGATACCCAGCGGATCCACCAACTCACAGGAAGGAGAAATTCCTCTTGTTCCATGTCGTCGACAGGGACCGGCTCGCGGCGGGGGAGAGTGGCCGAAACGCAGAGGACGTCATCTCGCCTGGGCGCATCAACGAGGGGCTCACGCCGTCTCACCGGACGGGCCGTTCGGGGATCCTCGGAAGAACCTTCTCGGCGATGCCGCGCAGAGCGCTGTCGTCCGGGAGGGCTCCGGACGTGCTCCACACGGTGATGTCGCAGTAGCCGCCCCGGTCATGACGGTCCAGGGCCACGGACAGCGTCCGGGCGAGGGGGCCTTGTTCGACCGGTCCGCCGGACCCGCTGCTCCCGAGATCGATCTCGAACTTCATGGTGTGGTCCGAGGACAGGACCGCGGGCCGGCCGAGAACGGTGAGCGTCCTGATGTCCCTCTCGTCCCCGAACTTCATCAGCTTCACGTACTGGCCGGTCGTCAGCTCGTTGTAGGTGGCCGAGACGTTCACGGTGTACGTGTCGAACGCGACCTCGGCCTCCGGTTGGGCGACCCTCCCGTCGGTGAGGGGAGCGGTGTTGTTGGTGCCGGAGGCAGTGGTCGCGGTCTCTTGGGGCGTTCCCAGGAGCTCGGCCAGGTCTGAGCGGTTGAGCGCCTTGCACAGCTCCTCACCGGTCACCGGCTGCGGCGCGGCCTTGTAGACCTTCGGAAGCTTCTCGTGTGCCCCGCCCGGGCACGAGGCGGGCTCGGCGGCGTTGTCGTCGGACGGCGTGAAGCGTGGTGCCAGCCACAGCGCGGCCGCGAGGGCCCCGAACACGGCCACGGCCGCCACGGCCTGGCTCCATGCGTTGTGCTCCTTCTCCGCGGTGTTGGGGCCGGGAAGGGGCCCGGTTCCGGCCTGGGCCTCGAATCGGGGCGCGGGCTGCGGCTGTGGTTGTGGCTGGGCGCCGGCGTCGACCGCCGCCCCGTCCGCGGAGGCCGCCGGACCCGGGTTCCGGCGTGCGCGCAAAGCCCGGACCACCATGTGGACGCGTATCGCGGTGAACACGAGGAACACCGCGCCGAGACCGGCCGCGACCCGATCGTGATCCCGGACGGCGAGATACGCGATGCGTACGCCGAGAACGGACCCGACCGCGATGAGCAGGGGCTCGCGCACCCAGAACGGCAGGAGACGGAGGAGGAAACCGAGCATCCGACGATCTCACCAGGTCAAGATCACATTCGCCGTGATGGAAGCCACAGTTCCGGGCACGTGCCTGCGCCTTCCTTCTGCGCGCCCGCGTGCTGCACAACCTCGCGTTTCCCGGTTTCTGCTTCGCCACCGCCGTAGCCACGCTGGCCCTTCGCTGCGAGAGGTCAGCTCCTGTCGCAGCACACCGCCCACCCTCGAACGGAAAACGTACGCATCAACCTGCACCGCAAGATCGTCAAGCACGCGGCGTTCACCGGCCAGTACCCGGTCGCGGTCCTCTCCGACTGTGTCGTGTACGCGGCCGGCGGGCCCTCGCCGCTGGACTTCCTGCCCTACCGGGACGACAAGCCGCTGCCCGGCGGCTTCAAGCCCGGCATCAACCCCGGGCTGGTCAAGTGGGAGGGCACCCAGAGCGTGCTGTGGGGCGAGGGCGTCCGCGAGCAGTTCAACGCCCCCGAACTCAACCTCGCCCGGTACATCAAGGACGGCACCGTCACCGACGTCGACAACGGCGAGTAGGAGAGGGCGATGAACATGTTCGGGGACGGCCTGGACGCCGCTGTGCACAAGGCGTTCACCCGCCCGGCACCCAAGACCGCGGGCCCGCAGATGCGGTACCTGGTCAAGCAGCTCAAGGGCACAAAGGCGGTCGCCGAACTGCTCAGCATGTCCCAGCGGCAGGTGGAACGGTACGTGGCGGGCAAGGCCAAGAAGCCCCGCCCGGACCTCGCCGCACGCCTGGAGCGGGAGGTGAAGAAGCGGTGGCAGCCGCAGATCCGGGCCAAAGCCCGGCACAAGGCGGCCAGCACCGGCGGCATCGTCCTCGACACCCGCGCCCGGCTCGGCTACACCGCGCCGATCGGGACGACGGACCAGGACCGCATCCGGCACCTGACCGTCGCCCTGCCCCCCCCAGCCACGCCGCCCGCCTCTTCGAGGCCCAGGAACAGGGCGCCACCGAGCAGCACCTCCGGGAACTCGCCGCTGAGGCACTCAAGGAGGTGTACTTCCAGGACGGCGGCCGCCGCGCCGGCCAGCTGGAAGAGATCCGCTTCACGGACATCGAACACCTCGAGTTCGACCTCTGACCAAAGGCCGGGAAACGGGCTGGTCGATCTGTGCCTCCGTGCTCGACACTGAAGCGATGGGGAAGGGAAAGAGGAAGAAGGGAACGCCACATCGGTCCGCAGCCGGGCCGGTTGGCGCGGCCGTGCGACGCAACGGGGACAGCCCCGCGCTCGTCGACTGGGGACAGCCGTACGGCCCCGCGGAACGGGCTCGGCGTGAACACGAGCAGCAGGACAACATCCGCAGGCTGCTGCGCGAGGGCCAGGTGGAAGAGGTCGCCTCGATGGCGGCCACCGGCACGGTGTACGCGAGGGCGCGGCTGGCCGAGTACTACGCCGAGCACGGCCGGTGGGAGGACCTCCGAGGGCTCCACCGACGCGGCGACCGTCTCACCCCGAACCTGACCGAGCTCCTCCACCGCGTCATCGACCCCGGTGACATGCCCTTGGAGGCGGCGGTCACCGTCCTGAAGGTCCGCATGGAGGCCTGGGACGACGAAGCGTTCCAGCAGGTGATCGACTCGCTGTACCGACACGGCCTGGCCGAGCACGCACTCGACGAGTTGCGTGCCGGTGCCGGCACCCCACCCCACTGGAACACGCTGGACTGCGCGGAATGGCACCTGCGGGTGTACCTGCTACTGCGTGCGGACCGCGTGGCCGAGGCGCTCGCCATGGCCGAGGACGCCCGTACACAGTCCTGGCTGGCGCCGATCCTGGCCGAGCGGGGATACGTCGACGCGCTACGCACCCTGGCAGCCCCGGGCAGGACGGGCTTCGCCCTGCTGCTGGCCCGCACCCTCGCGACCCGGGGCCGGGTGAAGGAGGGTATCGCCATCATGCGGCAGCGCATCGATGCCGACGAGACATACGCGTACGAGTGGACGGTCGAGCTGCTCGCCGAACTGGGCCACGCCGACCGGGCCCTGAAAGTCCTCAGAAGCCGCCCGTACCAGCCCTACGCCGTGCCGAACACCGCCGGCTTCGTCGTCGCCCGGCTCCTGGACGAGGACGGCCGCCACGAGGAAGCCATCGAGGTGCTGCGCACCTACAGCTCCGCACCGAAGCAACTGGCCGAGCTGCTGGCCGGCCTCGGACGCATGGACGAGGCCATGGCCGTGCTCGACGCCGCGCTGAAGGACATCAGATGGCGACACGTCACCGCCGACCTGGCCGAGCACCGGGCAACCCTGCTCGCCCGCCACGCACGCATCTTCGAGGCGTGAACATTCCGAGCACGTAACGGCCTCCCCGGGCGATGTCCTCGACGGCGTTGTAGCCGATGGTGACTTCGCCCGGCGCGGCGCGCGGTGCGCCGCAGGGTCGGTCACCTCGGGGGTGGTGGCGGGGCGGTGCTCATCGGACGGGCTCCTCGGGGACTTCGGTGCCCTTGCCGTAGTCGGAGCACAGGTCGACGGCTTCGCCGGTGGCGGCGAGCAGCTGCTCGGCGGAGGCGAGGAGGTCCAGCAGTTCGGGGTGGGCCAGCGAGTACAGCGAGGCGCGGCCCTGCGGGCGGGAGACCACCAGTGCGCATTCGCGCAGGCAGGACAGGTGGGCGGAGACCGTGGACTGGGCCAGCTGCAGGCAGGCGACCAGGTCGGTGACGCGTGCCTCGCCCTCGGCCAGGCGGCGGATGATGGCAAGCCGCGCCGGGTCCCCCAGGGAACGGAAGAGCGCCACTGCTGCCGTCGGGGCGTGACAAGGGTCGGCTGTGAGGGCTGGTTCTGTCTGTTGCATCGTCACTCTCCGCTCTCATGGGCCGTATCGCCGGGGAAGCCGCCGCGCGCCGTCCCCTGGAGCACGGCGACGGGAGCCTACTCATCGACACATGACGATGATAGCGTGAATTGTCAATGTGATAAATGCATGTATCCGGCCCGTCCGCTCGGTTACCCGTTAGTTTCATCCATGTATTCCGATTTCATCGATAACATCCGATGTCGGGGTGGGTCGTCAGGGGACGGCTCCACTGCGACGGGGGTGCGCAGATGCAGGTTCTCGTGGTGGAGGACGACGTACGGATCGCCGAGGCACTGTCGGAGGCGCTGCAGCGTTTCGGACACAAGGTCGACTGTGTGGGCAGCGGCGGGGAGGCGCTCGACGCGGCGCCACACACCGACTTCATGCTCTTAGACCTGGGGTTACCGGACCTGGACGGGCAGGAGGTGTGCCGGCGGGTCCGCGAGACGTCGGCGGTGCCGATCATCGCGGTGACGGCCCGGGCGGAGGAGCTGGACCGGGTCCTGGTACTGCAGGCCGGTGCGGACGACTACCTGGTGAAGCCGTACAGCATGCGGGAGCTTCTGGCGCGCATGGACGCGGTGGCCCGCCGGGTGCGCACCCACAGCGCCGTGCCGGCCGCAGGCGATGGTCAAGGGGCGGCGGAGCGGTGCGTGTTCGGGCCGATCTCGGTGGATCTGAGGACCCGGCAGGTGGAGGTGGAGGGAAGCCCCGTACGCCTGACGCGCCGTGAGTTCGACCTGCTCGCCGCGCTGCTGGCCGACGCCGGGGCGGTGCGCGAGCGGGAGGACCTGATCAACGAGGTGTGGGATCCCAACTGGCACGGCTCCACCCGGACGCTGGACGTGCACATCGGCTCGCTGCGTTCCAAGCTCGGCGGCCGGGACTGGGTCGAGGCGGTGCGGGGGGTGGGGTTTCGCCTGGTGCTGCCCCAGCGGCCGTGACCACGAAGCCGGATGTCTGCGGGGTCCGCCGCGGCCGCGGCGTGAGGGGGAGGATGCCGTGCGGCGTCACTTGATAGCAGCCCTGGTGGCGTTACCGGCTGTCGTGGTCACTGCGCTGGGCCTGCCGCTGGCCATGGACCAGGGGGACGAGACGCTGCGGGAACTGGCGCACACCCGGGCCCAGCAGGCCAGGCAACTGTCGCCGGCCGCAGTCAAGGCCCTGACGACAGGTGAGCGGGACGAGCTGCGGGAACGGATCGCCGCGTATCAGGACGACACCGGAGGCCGCGCCCATGTCTTCGATGCCCACGGCCGCTCCGTGGAGGGAGCGTTATGCCTGCTGACACCGGAAAAGCTGGCGCAGCAGCAAGTGGTGCAGGCGGCGCTGCGCGGGCAGTCCACCGACTCGGCCGACTGGAAGGCCTCCAGGCTTTCAAAAGAACTCGTGGTCGCGGTGCCGGTCATCCACGGCGGGGTGCTGGTCGGGGCGGTCGTGGTGTGCTCGGCCCTGGACGACCTGCAGGTGCAGCAGCTGAGGATGTGGCTGGTGGCCGCTGTGATCGCCGCTCTCGCGCTGGCTCTCAACGGCTTCCTGGCTGAGCCGATCGCCCGGTGGATCCTGCGCCCGGTGCGGTATCTGGAGGTAGCGGCCCGCCAGTTCGCCGCCGGGGACCACGATGCGCGGGTACCAGTGCACCTGGGCCCGCCGGATCTGCGGGTGTTGGCGGAGACCTTCAACCACCTGGCCGTGCAGGTGCAACAGCAGGTGAGTGTGCAGAAGGCGTTCGTCTCCGATGCCTCCCATCAACTGCGCTCTCCGCTGGTGGCGTTGCGGCTGCGCCTGGAGAACCTGGAACCGCACGTGGCTTCGGCCGGTGCGGGCAGCCTGGAGCAGGCCCTGGGCGAAGTGGACCGGATGACCGGCATCCTCAACGCGCTGCTGCTGCTCGCCCGTGCGGAGTCCGGCACCCAGGCGGCCGAACCGGTCGATGTGCTGGTGGTGGCAGAAGAACGGGTGGCGTCCTGGAGGCTGGTGGCCACGCCCCGGAACGTCACCCTCACCATCGACAGCGACAGCCAGCCGGTAGCACGGGCGATCAGCGGCACACTGGACCAGATCCTCGATGTCTTCCTCGACAACGCCATCCGGGCCGCACCGGCCGCCTCGACCGTCGTTCTGCGGCTGGCCGAGGACGCCGGGATGGTAGCGGTGCAGTGCATCGACGCCGGTGCCGGGATGAGCCCGGACGAACGCGGCCGTGCCTGTGACCGGTTCTGGCGCGGACCCCGGGCCGCGCCGGGTGAGGGATCCGGTCTGGGTCTGGCCATCGCCGCAAGCCTCGCCCGCGTCAACAACGGCCATGTCCTGCTCCAGGAAGCGCCGGGCGGCGGCCTGCACGCCGAAGCCCGCCTGCCGGTCTGGCTGCCCGCACCCCGCAAGCCCCATACCGGCATGCTCCACCACACCCGGAGGTGATCCTGTCGTGTTCCTGCATGTCCCCTGCATCTGCCCTGCCGGAGTGCTGATACGCGCGTTCCTAGGCTGACGCCCGGCCCCGGCCACGTCCGGCCGGCTGCCTCGGCCCTTCACCCCCCTGTTCGTGTGCGGCCTTCGCTCGCCGGCCGCCGCCCCATCTGCACCTTCCAAGGAGGAGGCGTGGGATCCCCATCCACCGTTCGCAACCAGACCCCACCTGATGTCGCACCGCCCGTACCCACCCGGGGACTGGCCAGGCTGGGCCACTGGCTGGCCCGCCGCCGACTCCTGGTCCTGCTGGCCACCCTCGCGGCGGTGCTCGTCGCGGTCCCGTTCGGCTCCGATGTCGAAAGCCGCCTGTCCGAAGGCGGCATCACGGTCCCGGCCTCGGAGTCGGCCCGCGCGGATGAACTGCTCAACACCCGCTTCGAAGGCGGCTCCCCGCACCTGGTGTTCATCGCCTCCGCCGATACCGACATCGACGCCGCGCAGGTCAGCAAAGAAGGCGCCGCGCTGACCGAGCGGCTCGCCGGCGAACACGGCGTGGTGCAGGCGGCCTCCTACTGGACCCTGGACAAGGCGCCCACGTTGCGCTCGAAGGACGGCCGCACCGGGCTGATCATGGTGCGGCTGGCCGGGAACGAGGACCAGGTCCGCAAGGCCGCAGCGAGGATCGTGCCCGACGTCGTCGGCGAGCGGGGGCCGCTGAAGGTCACCGCGACCGGCGTGACCGCGGTGCGCATGGAGATCGAGAAGCGCAGCGAGGAGGACCTCACCAAGGCGGAGCTGTTGTCCGGCCCGCTGGTGCTGATCATCCTGCTGCTGGTGTTCGGCAGCGTCGTGGCCGCCAGCACCCCGCTGGCCGTCGGCATCCTCGCCGTGATCGGATCATTTGTCATCCTGCGGCTGCTGGACATGGTCGTGCAGGTCTCGGTGTTCTCCGTCAACATCACCACCGCGCTCGGCCTCGGGCTGGCGATCGACTACAGCCTGTTCATCGTCACCCGCTACCGCGAGGAACTCGCCCGCGGCCGGACCGTGCACGAGGCCGTCGCCGAATCCGTGCGCACCGCCGGCCGCACCGTGCTGTTCTCTGCGCTGACGGTCGCGGTGTCGCTGTCGGCGATGCTCGTCTTCCCCATGTACCACCTGCGGTCCTTCGCCTATTCCGGCATCGCCGTGGTGGGCCTGGCGGCGCTCGGCTCAGTGGTGGTCCTGCCCGCCCTGCTGGCCGTCCTCGGCCGCCGCATCGACGCCCTCAACGTGCGCCGCCTCTTCCGCCGGAACGCCCCGGTCGCCGCCGCACGCAGCAACCGGGAGGGGTTCTGGCACAAACTCGCGATGGCGGTGATGCGCCGTCCGCTGCCCTTCGCACTGGCCGTGACGGCAGTCCTGATGGCGCTCGGACTGCCGTTCCTGCGCGCCGAGTTCGGAGACAGCGACGACCGGGTGCTGCCCGCCGGCTCCTCCGCCCACCAGAGCGCTGAGATGCTGCGCCAGGAGTTCGACAACCGCGAGAGCTCCCCACTGAATGTGGTCATGCCCGACATCGACCCCCAGGCGGCGTCGGCGAAGGTGGCCCACTACGCCCAGAAACTGTCGACGGTGCCCGGCATCACCCGGGTGGATGCACTGACCGGTTCCTACAGCGAAGGGCAGCGGGTCGCCCCGCCCGGCAAGGCGTCCGAGCGGTTCGAAGCAGAGAAGGGCACCTGGCTGTCGGTGGTCTCCGACACCGAGCCGTACTCCGCACGGGGCATGGACCTGGTCGACACCGTCCGTGCCCAGCCCGCCCCGGACACGGTCCTCGTGGGCGGGCAGGCAGCGCTGCTGGTGGACTCCAAAGCGACCCTGGGCGACAAGCTGCCCTGGGCGCTGGGCATCATCGCCGCCTCGACCATGGTGCTGCTGTTCCTGTTCACCGGCAGCCTGCTCATCCCCGTCAAGGCGATCGTGCTCAACCTGCTCTCCCTGACCGCCACGTTCGGCGCGATGGTCTACATCTTCCAGGACGGCCATCTGCGCTGGCTGGTCGGCGACTTCACGGTCACCGGCATGCTCGACATCGACACCCCGATCCTCATGTTCTGCGTCGCCTTCGGCCTCTCCATGGACTACGAGGTCTTCCTGCTCTCCCGGATCAAGGAGGAATACCACCGCACCGGCGACAACGTCTCCGCCGTGGCCTGGGGACTCGAGCGCACCGGACGGCTGGTCACCGCCGCTGCCGCGCTGGTCGCCACCGTCCTGCTGGCGTTCGCGACCTCCTCCCTGACCCCGCTCAAGCTCCTCGGGGTCGGGCTCGCGCTCGCCGTCATCGTGGACGCCACCCTCGTGCGCGGCATCCTGGTGCCGGCGTTCATGCGCCTGGCCGGACGCGCCAACTGGTGGGCCCCGCGCCCCCTGGCCCGCCTCCACCAGAAGATCGGACTCGACGACTGACCAACCGACCCGCGCTCACCCGTCCGCCCCGGTCACCCGACCGGGGCGGACGCCTTCACGCCGGGCCCCAGCACCCGTACAGGACACTTCGCAGCACACCGTGCCGAACTCTTGAGCGGTACCTGCAACTCCGCTGCACGGCTGCTGCAGCACCAACTCATAACGTTGCCCATGCCGTGGGGGGTGTTCGGCCGGGAGCACGACTTCGGGCGGACGCAGCGGCTGATACAGGTAGGCAACCAGGTTGGGGGAACCAGGTCCATGCGGTATCTGCAACGTGAACGCGCCATCGTCGAGGAGCTGCTGCCCGGGCTGGACCAGGCCCTGGCCGCTGTGCCGCTGGCGGAGCTGGAAGCTCCCGGCGCTCCCGGCATCAAACTGTTCACCGAAGCCGACGGACCGGGCCTGCTGGTGCCCATCGAACACGGCGGCCGCGGCGCGGACCTGCTCACCGCCCTCCGCGTACAGCGTGCGCTCGGCTCCCGATCGCCGTCGCTGGCGGTCGCCACCACCATGCACCACTTCTCCGTGGCCTCCCTGGTCGAGGCGGCGGCCACCAGCAGCGGCATGGAGTGGATGCTGCTGGCCGCCATCGCCAAGGACCAGCTGCTGCTCGCCTCCGGCTTCGCCGAGGGCCGCACCGGACAAGGCATCCTCAACCCCGCGCTGACCGCCCGGACCGAGGGCGACAAGGTGTTCCTGAGCGGGTCGAAGAAGCCATGCAGCCTGGCCCGCTCGATGAACCTGCTCACGGCATCCCTGCCGCTGCCCGGCCCCGGCGGCACCGAACAACTGGCCATCGCACTCGTGCCCGCCGACGCACCGGGGGTGTCGGTCAAGCCGTTCTGGAGCAGCCCGATCCTGGCCGGCGCCGAGAGCGAGGAAGTCGTCCTGGACGACGTCGAGGTGCCCGCCGAACTGCTGGTGCGCACCGACGTCACCGACGACGGCCGCCTGGACGCGCTGCAGACCGTCGGCTTCGTCTGGTTCGAAACCCTCATGACCGCCAGCTACCTCGGCGCGGCCTCCGCCCTCGTCGAACACACCCTGGCCAACACCCGCGTCGACCCGACCGTACGAGCCGACGCCGTCACCACCGTGGACGCCGTCGCCCTCACCCTGGAAGGGCTCGCCGCCGAGGTGACATCCGACGGCGTCAGCGAGCACACGCTGGCCCGCTCCCTGGTGTGCCGCTACGCCGCCCAGGACGCGATCAGCCACGTGCTGTCGGTGTGCGTGGAGGCATTGGGCGGCATGGCGTTCATCCGTTCCGGTGACATCGCCTACCTGCACTCCGCCTGCCGCGCGCTGGCCTTCCACCCTCCGTCCCGGGCCCGCATGGCCGCCCCGCTGGCCGACTACTTCGCCGGCCACGCCCCGCTGCGCATCCCCTGACGGACCGCCGCCGCGCGGTCCCACCGCGCCGCCCTCCTTCCCCTTTCGCTCGTTCCGCTCTTCCTGCGCGCCCTGCCGATCGTGCAAGCCGTGCTGCCACGCCGCAGCCACGACACGTCCGGCTGCCGCTGCCCGTCGACTCCTGTACGCCCGTAGACCTGTCCGTGAGGTGCTCGATCGTGCCCTGCCGTCCCACTGTTCTGCTCACCGGCGCGTCCGGTGTCCTCGGCAGCGCGCTGCTGCCCCAACTCGCCGACTGCCACGTCATCGCCCTGACCCACCGCACGCCCGCGCCCGGCGCCGACGAGCAGCTGACCGCAGACCTGACCGCGCCCTGCCTCGGCCTTGCCCGGGCCGCCTACCGCCACCTCGCCTCCCGGGTGGACGTGATCGTGCACTGCGCGGCCGTCACCGCCTTCTCCAGCGGTCCCGAGGCCACCCACGCCCTGAATGAGGCCGGTACCCGGCAGATCGTGCAACTGGCCGCCGACGCCGACGCCGTGCTCTACCACGTGTCCACCGCATTCGTGGACCGCACCGATCTGACCCGGACCCACCTGGGTCAGGACCAGGGGGAGGCCACCGCGCGCCCGGAGGACTACCTGGACTCCAAGCGGGCGGGCGAACAGGTCGTGCGCACGGCCGGCATCCCCGCGGTGATCATCCGTCCGTCCGTGGTGATCGGGGACGCCGCCACGGGCGAGATCTCGGCGTTCCAGGGCATGCACGGCATCATCCACGGCCTCTTGCGCGGCCTGCTGCCGTTGGTCCCGGTGCCGGCCGACTCGCCCGTCGACTTCGTACCGCAGGACGTTGTCGCCTCCGCCATCACCGCTCTGATCCGTCAGGGCCGCCGCGACGGCGAGGTATGGGTCACCGCGGGGAACAACGCGCTGAGCACCGAGCGAGCCCTTCAGGTGATCGCCGACACCGCCGGCGAACTCGGCCTGGACCCGGTGCGGCCGCGCATGACCGGCCCCGAGATGGTCGACCGGCTGATCAGGCCCGTGTTCATCGCCAACCTGCACCCACGGGCGCGGCGCCGCTTCGACGACATGCTCGCCATGACCGCCCTCTTCGCGCACGGGCACGTCTTCCCCACCAGCCTCGGGGAGCTGCCCGGCATACCGGGCGCGCTCAGCGCCGCCGAACTGGAGGCGGCACTGCGCACCTCGGTCACCTACATGGCCCACGCCAGGGGCATGGTCCGCCCGCCGTCGGCGCCCGTCCTCGACACCGCGCAGGTGACGGCATGAGCGAACTCACCCTGACCCCTCCGGCGGCAGCGGATGCCTCGTCCGCCGAGGTGCTCGGCATCTACCGGCGGCACCTGAGCACGGGCCGGGCCCGCCTGGCGTCCCTGACCGGCGCGGCCATGGAGATCGCCTCCGAAGGCAGCCGCGTGTGGGACGCCGACGCCAAGGAGTACCTGGACTGCGGCGGCTACGGCGTCTTCCTCCTCGGCCACCGCCACCCCCGGGTGGTCGACGCAGTGATCGAGCAGATCCGGCGCCACCCCATGGCCACCCGCCTGCTCCTGGAGCCGGCCGCCGCCACCGCCGCGGCAGCGTTGGCCGGCGTCACCCCACCCGGACTGGAGCGCGTGCACTTCGTCACCTCCGGCGCCGAAGCGACCGAGACAGCGATCAAACTGGCCCGCGCCCACGGCAGGCACCGGCTGATCTCCGCCGTCGGCGGCTACCACGGCAAGACCACCGGCGCACTCGCCGTCACCGCCAAAGCTCTCTACCAGGACCCGTTCCGCCCACTGCTGCCGGCCGAACACGTCCCCTACGGCGACGCCGACGCCCTCGAGCAGGCCCTCGCCACCGGCGGGCCGGCCTGCGTCATCCTCGAACCGATGCAGGGCGAGGGCGGCGCCGTCCTGCCGCCGCCCGGCTACCTCACCCGCGTGCAGCAGCTGTGCACCGAGCACGGCGCGTTCTTCGTCCTCGACGAGATCCAGACAGGCCTGGGCCGCCTGGGCACCTGGTGGGGTGCCGACACCGAGGCCGTCCGGCCGGACGTGCTGCTCGTCGGCAAGAACCTCAGCGGCGGCGTCATCCCCGTCGCCGCCGCCGTCGCCACCGCCGAGGCGTACACGCCGTTCGACAAGGACCCGTTCCTGCACACCTCCACCTTCGCCGCCGCCCCGGTCGCGATGGCCGCCGCGGCGGCGGCCGTGGCCGCGATCCGCGACGAGAACCTGGTGGAGCGGGCCGGCACCCTCGGCCAGGAACTGCTGGACCGGCTGCACGGTGCTCTGGCACCGCTGTACGGCGACACGGTGGCCGACATCCGCGGCCGCGGCCTGCTCATCGGCATCGAGATGCGCGACGAACGCGCCGCAGGCGAACTCGTCCTGCACCTTCTCGAGGCCGGGCTGCTGGTGAACCACTCCCTCAACGCCCACCGGGTCGTGCGCCTGACCCCGCCCGCGGTACTCACGCCCGCCGATCTGGACTGGATCAGCAGCGCCTTCACCTCCGCGGCCGCCGCCCTGACCCGCCCGACCGCCTTCAAGAAGGGGACACACTGACATGCCCGAGGTGACTCTCGACGCCCTCATAGCCGACGCCTCCGCCACCGACGTCTTCGACCGGCTGCGCGACTTCGCCGCCTACCCGCGGTACACCGACGCCGTCCGCGAGGTGACCGTCACCGACAAGGGAGGCGACACCCTGGACTCGGACTGGTCGGTGAACTTCCGCAACGGCATCCTGTGCTGGTCCGAACGTGACCGCGTCGACGCCGCCAACCTGACCATCGAGTTCACCCAGACCGACGGCGACTTCGACCAGTTCGACGGCAGCTGGCAGGTCTACAGCCACGACCGTGCGGTCACCGTGCGGTTCACCGCCACCTTCGACCTCGGCATGCCCAGCCTCGCCGCGATCATCGACCCGATCGCCTGCCAGGCCCTGGCCGAAGCCATCAGCCTGATCCTGCGCGGCCTGCTGGGCGAGCACATCACCCTGACCGCCTCCGAACCGCTGCCGGTCCCGGCCACCGCAGCGGACGCCCGGCCGTGACCCGCTCCCTCACCACGCCGGCCGCCCCGCCGCAACACCCAGGCGACACGGCGGAACCGGTGACCGCACAACAGTTCAAAGATCTGTTCGCCCAACTGCCCACCGGCGTCACCGTACTGACCACCAGCGCAACCGACGGCACCGGCCCGGCCGGGATGACGGCCAGCGCGGTGTGCTCACTGTCCCTGGATCCGCCGCTGATCCTGGCCTGCGCGGACAACCACAGCCGCACCCTGGCCCGGATCCGCGCCACCGGCGCGTTCGCCGTCAACGTGCTGCGCGAGGACCAGGTCCACCTCGCGAAGCGGTTCGCCGACCGCAACGTGGACCAGGCCGACCGCTTCGCCCACACCGCGCACCACCGCATGGACCACCTGCCGGTCCTGGACGAGGCACTGGCCTGGCTGACGTGCCAGGTCCAGGCCGCCTATCCGGGCGGAGACCACACCATCCTCACGGCCGCGGTCCGAGCCCTCGGCCACCGCGGCGGCCACCCACTGATCTGGCACAACCGCACCTTCCGCATCCTCGCCTGACCCACCCCACGCCCCACCGATCCCACCGCGACTTCAGGAGGCCCTCCCGTGCCCAGGGACATCAACAACAAGGTCGTCGCCATCACCGGCGGCAGCCGCGGCATCGGCCGCGCCACCGCCGAACTGTTCCTCGCCAAGGGCGCCAAGGTGGCCATCGGTGCCCGCAACCTGGACTTCGCGACCAAGGTCGCCGCCGGCATCGGCGCCCACGCCTACCCCCTCGACGTCACCGACCCCCGCAGCGTCCAGGCATTCTGGACCGCGGTCGAAGCCGACCTCGGCGCCATCGACATCTTCGTCAACAACGCCGGCGAGATGATCGTCGGCCGGTTCGAGAACGAGTCCGCCGAGGACACCGCCCACCAGCTGAACGTCAACCTGCTCGGCACCCTCAACGGAATGAAGACCGCCATCAGCCCGATGCGCGAGCGCGGCCAGGGCCACATCATCAACATGGTCTCCGCCGTCGGCATGATCGGCCTGCCCGGCTGCGCCACCTACTCCGCCGCCAAACACGGCGTGGTGGGCCTGTCCGAGGGCGTACGCGCCGAACTGCGCGGATCCGGCGTGGACCTGTCCATCATCCTGCCCATCCCCGCCCAGACCGAGCTGACCTCCGGCGTCGGCAAGGGCCGCTTCGTACCCCTGCTCACCCCCGACGACATCGCCAAGTCCGTGCTGCGCACCGCCCGCCGCCCGGTCTACAACCGGTACGTGCCCGGCTGGACCAACCCCGTCACCCGCTCCCTGTTCCTGCTGCCGCAGCCCTGGCGCGACGCCATGGGCCGTTTCCTCAAAGCCGACCAGCTGCTGCGCACCACCAACTACCAGGCCCGTGTCGCCTACGAGACGCGGGTGAAGGTTCCCACCACCGAAGGAGCCGGGGCGTGACCTCCGCATCGCCCGCCCGCGGCAGCTACAAGGGCGCCGTCCGCCGCGGCAACGCGCCCGCCGTCGTCGGCCGGCGGTGGCTGGACCACCTCATCCACGTCCACCCGGTCACCACCGTGGCCATGTTCAGCCCCGTCATCGCCCTCTGCGTGTGGTTCTCCACCGGCCGGGCGAGCGGCTGGGCGCTGGCCGGCTGGGCGGCAGCCGGCTACCTGGCCTGGACACTGTCGGAGTACTGGGGCCACCGCATCGTGCTGCACTACGAGCCCGAAAAGGGCTTCGGGGCACGCCTGCACTACATCCTGCACGGCATTCACCACGACTACCCCCAGGATGCGCGCCGCTCCATCCTCAGCCCGCTGCTGAGCATCCCCATGGTCGGCGGCACCCTCTATCTCGCCTCCGGGCCGGGATCACTCCCGCTGACCTTCGGAGCCGGCTACACCTTCGGCTACCTCACCTACGACCTGTTCCACCTCTACCTCCACCACGCCAAACCGAAGAGCAGGCTGATGCGGCACCTGCGCTCCCTGCACATGCGTCACCACTTCCGCGACGACACCCGGGGCTTCGGTATCTCCGCCCCCTACTGGGACGAGCTGTTCGGCACCTCCATCGCCCGGCACTCGGACCCCCGTACAGCAGCGTCAGGCGACCTGGCCGCCTGACGCGCCCCGCCGGTCCGGCAGATGACCCGGGCCCCGTGTGCCGGCGTGGGCACCGGCGCGATCGCACGGCTCACTCCCGAAGTCGTCGATGCCCACGCGCGGGTGCCCCCGCCCGTCACCCCCGCGCCACAGCTCATCCGCGGCTCGCCCCGCCGACAAGGCGACCCGCGGAGCCGAACGCCACCCGCGAGGAAACCCATGAACTCCGAAACTCTTCTGGCGCGCTCCACCCCCACCGACCCCACCCCCACCCCTTCCGGCACCTCGGCCGCGCCGTCATCCTGGCCGGACGCGGCCCGCCGGGCGCCTGCAGACGCGACGGCCGACTGGGACGAAGCCGAAGAGTTCGTGCGCCTCCACCACGCAGAGCAGCCGGACCAGCCGGCCCCCCTGCACGCACGCCTGCAACAGATCCGCACCCACATCGAGCGGAGCGGCACCTACACCCACACCGCGGACGAACTGGCCTTCGGCGCCCGCGTCGCCTGGCGCAACTCCAGCCGCTGCATCGGCCGCCTGTACTGGAAGAGCCTGCGCGTCCTGGACCGCCGCGACGCCACCGGCGCCGACCAGATAAACCGGCACCTCGCCGAGCACCTGCGCCAGGCCACCAACAACGGGCGCATCCGCCCGGTCATCTCCGTCTTCGCCCCCGACACACCCCAAGGACGAGCTCCGCGGGTGTGGAACGACCAGCTCATCCGCTACGCCGGATATCGCCGAGACGGCAGCGACACCGTCGGCGACCCCGCCTACGTGAACTTCACCGACACCGCCCGCCGGCTGGGATGGCAGGCCCCCGGCGGCCCCTGGGACGTACTGCCCTGGGTCATTGAAACCGACCACGACAAGCCACAGCTCTTCGACGTGCCCGACGACCTCGTCCTCGAAGTCCGCCTGACCCACCCCGAGCACCCGCGCTTCGCCGACCTGGGCCTGCGCTGGCATGCGGTCCCGGCCATCTCCAACATGCGGCTGCGCATCGGCGGCGTCGACTACCCGCTTGCCCCCTTCAACGGCTGGTACATGGGCACCGAGATCGGCGCCCGCAACCTCGTCGACACCGACCGGTACAACCTGCTGCCCGCCGTCGCCGAACACCTCGGACTCGACACCAGCAGCGAGGCCACCCTGTGGCGCGACCGCGCCCTGGTCGAACTCAACATCGCCGTGCTGCACTCCTTCAACGAGGCCGAGGTCAAGATCAGCGACCATCACACCGAATCCCGGCACTTCCTGACCCACCTGGCCAAAGAGGAACGGCAAGGCCGCACCGTCCCGGCCGACTGGAGCTGGATCGTGCCCCCCGTCTCCGGCGGCATCACACCGGTCTTCCACCGCTACTACCACCAAGCCGACCAGCGCCCCAACTTCTACCTCGACGACGACGCCAAACGCCGCGGCAAGGGCGGATGCCCCTTCGGCCACGGCTGAACCCGGGCGTCGCCCCCCCCGGCACCGGGGGGCGCCCGCTACGCCCGGCCGGTGCCGTCCCCGGTACGGGTCCGCAATGGGGGAGAGCCGTGGTCCGCGGCTGGTGCGGTGCAGGCGCCGCGGGCACGGAACGGTTCGGCAAGCTGTGCGAGGTAGCCGCCCGGATAGCACGGCTTCGCGGCCATCCCCAGATCATCGCTGGAGAACCGGCGCCCGGGATCGTACGAGTACGTGCCGAGCATCCGATCCCAGACGAGGGTGAACAGACCGAAGTTGACATCACCCACACCCGCCCACTTCAGGTGGTGGAACCGGTGCCCCTCGTTCAGCGACAGCACGTACCGCAAAGGACCCACTTGGTAGTCCGCGTTGGAATGCTGCAAGAGCAACTGCACGGCAACGACCAGGGCCAGAGCCGCGGCCACATCGACCGGAAGGCCCATGGCCAGGAGCGGCGCGACCCCCGCACTCAGTTCCACACTCTGGTGCAGCGGATGCTTCATCAGACCGTTGAAGCCGTAGAAGCGCTTCACGGAGTGGTGGACGGCATGGAAACGCCACAGAACACCGACCCTGTGGCTGGCGAGGTGGACGAGCGTGATCCCAAGATCCGCCACCAGGACCGCGAAGACCACCTGGAGGGCGAACGGCCAACGGTGCGGCCACACTTCGGCCACCGTGACGACGGCCGCCAGCACCGGGATGGCAGCGACGCTGCCGAGGATCAGGGTCTCGTTGATCACAGCATGGGCCGTGTCGCGACGGCCGTCACCCACCGGCGTGTTCCACTCCCGGCAGTAGGGCAACAGCCGTTCCGCGGCGAACGACGCCCCGACCGCAGCCGCCAGCAGAGCGAGCAGCCACACCTTCGACGCGCCCGCGCCCGCCAGGGCGATGCCGCAGCCGTTGACCCCGACCAGCAGCAGCGGGGCATATCCGTACCGAATGAGGTTGCCGACCATGCAGTCCAGCGTGCTGCGCACCGCCAGGACTGGCTTGGACGGATCCGCTGCCGCGCACCCTCAAGTGGCGAGCAGGCGGTTCGTCGGGGCCGGCGCCCACTGCACACCGCGGATGACCTCGGAGGGCGCGAGCCCGAACATCTCGTGGGCGACCCTCGTCAGATGCGAACTGTCGGCGAACCCCGCACCGTGGGCGGCCTGCGTGAGAGTCGCTCCGCCCCGTGCCAGCTCCATCGCCCGCCGCAGCCGGGCCCACCGCAGGTAGGCGGGAAAGGACAACCCGAGCTCCTCAGCGAACAGGTGCCCGAGCCGGCCGGCGGACAGACCGACCTCCGCAGCCACGTCACCCAGCCGTATGGGGCAGCCCAGCAGCGCCTGGACACGGGCGGTGGCGGCACGTACCGCCGGATGGCAGCCACGCGCGGACCGGCCCACGGCCAGATCACGCATCACCTCGCGCATCACCCTCTCCCCGATCCCGCCGGCGGCCGGCGCCTGCAGCGAGGAGGCGATCGGGGCGGCGGCGGTGATCCAGCCGGTGAGGCGGTCACCCGGTGCGTGCGTGAAGCGGGCCTGAAGGGCCCGGCCCACAGGACTGTCCGGGTCGCAGTAGACACAGACCGCTGTCGCGCCTTCGCCGTTGACCACGTGCACGGCTCGGGCAGGGATCAAGGCAGCCTTGACGGCTCGCGCCTCTCCGTGCCCGTCCGCAAGCTCTACCCGGCCGGCGGTGACGACCAGGAGCTGCACCGCCGCATGGGCATGCGCGTGCGCCGCACCGACCACGCCCTCGAAGACCAGCAGTCCAGGCTCCAGCGCCACCGAACCAGTCCACAGCGCAGCAACGTCGTCGTGGAGCGTCACGGGCTGCCCCCGCCGAGGTCGGCCCCGCCTGGCCCGACCGAGCCGCCTCCGGCGAAAGGCACCGGAACACTCACCGGCGCGCCCCGGCCGGCGCCTGGCATCTGCACAGCGATCACCTGACCCTGATGACGCGAGGAGTGCTTCGGCTGCCCCGTACCTCCCCGCCGCGACGCCCAGGCAAGCGGCGGTTACCCGCCAGTTCCCGGTCTCCCGCCCCAGCCACGGGGAAGGCAGCGGCAGTCACGACCACCGCAGCATCCGCCACAGCTCGCCCACTTGCAGGGCCAGCCGTAGGCGTCCACCGCCCGGTCGCCGACGATCCCGACCGTGCGCGACTTCACGGTGCCGCGCACATACGCGTCCAGGTAGAACGGCAGGACCGTGTCCGTCACCCGGGCGTGCGGGAAGGACCGGCTGCCCGTCACCCCCAGCACGGTGGCGCCGGGCGACACCGCGATCAGGGGCAGCGACGCCGCGTCGTACGCCGCCAGCGAGGCCAGGGCGGTGGCGTCCGTGGTGGGACCGTCACGGCCAGCACGGAACGGTCGGCGACGAGCTGCGCGGCCGCCTCGGGTGCCCGGGCCGGATCACCCCCGGCGTGCCCACCACGACACAGGTCGAGGTGAGCGCAGTGTTCTCGGAATTGCGGGCCACACCGAAGTCGATCAGCCGTGGCCCGTCGAGCGCCGGCAGCACATTGCCCGGCTTGACGTCCCGGTGCACGAGATTGGCCGCGTGCAGCTCCCGCAGCGCCTCGGCGAGCCGCGCCCCGAGCACCCGCAGGCTCGGCATCGGCAGCGGCCCGTGCGAGGCGAGGGCCTCGGCGAGCGAGGGACCGGGGACGAAGGTGGTCGCGAGCCAGGGCTGTGCCGCCTCGGGGTCCGCGTCCACCAGGGACGCCACCCACGGGCTGGTCATCCGGCCGGCCGTGTCCGCCTCACGCCGGAACCGCTCCCGGAAATCGGGGTCCGCGGCGTACTCGGCCTGAATCACCTTCAGCGCGAGCCGAGTTCCGCCGGCCGAGCGGGCCAGGTACACCACCCCCATACCGCCCGCGCCGAGCCGTCCCAGCAGCCGGTAGCCCGCTAGCCTGGCAGGATCCGAAGTTGGCAGCGGCTCCATCACTTCCCCTTCAGCCGCTGCTCGATGCGCGTCAGCATCTGAGCCAAGGGCCTTGCTGCCCAGTTGTTCAAAGTTCCCGCGCGGTATGGCCCTTCGCGCCCCGCACGGAGACGGCCACAACGACCGTTCCCAGCCGGGCGACCATCCACCGGTACGGCTGTGCGGCCCCGCCGTTCTCGACGTGATCGCCGGCCTCCAGTACCGAGTCGTCGGCGTACTCCTGCTCGCGGGCGCCGAAGGGCGTGCCGAGCGACATGAGACCCGTGATCCGCTCATTGTCGGCGAACCTATCGACCTGGAGCTGGACCTGCCTGAGGAGTGCGCCAGCGAGGACCCGCCCCCGGTCGTCACCTTCGTCGAGTGGAACAAGCGGATGGGCGACCGCAAAATGCCCGCCACGCGCTTCCCAACAAAGGTGCGGTCCGCAGCCGTCTAAGCTCGCTTCACTCGATCTGACAGCAGCAGGAGGGCGAACGCACATGACGGATCAGCGTGTTGTGGTCGTGACTGGGGGAGGAACGGGAATCGGTGCGGCAACTGCACGGCTGCTCCGGGAGACTGGGCACGAAGTTGTCATCTCGGGCCGGCGACCGGAGCCGTTGCACCGCGTCGCCCAGGAAACCGGGGCCTTGGCCTGTCCAGCTGACACGGGTGACCCGAACGATGTTCTCCGCCTCATCGAAACTGCCGTCGAGCGATTCGGCCGACTCGATGGATTGGTTGTCAACGCGGGAGTGGGACGCAGCGGGGGTGTCGGAGAACTGTCCGATGACGACTGGGAGTTGGTGCTCCGTACCAACCTCACCGGCCCTTTCCTCCTGATGCGTGCGGCATTACCGCACCTGCTTCGGGCCCGGGGCTCCGTCGTCGCGGTCGCTTCGGTCTCCGCCCTGCGTAACGGGGTGGGCAACGCCGCGTACGCCACCTCCAAGGCGGCATTGCTGCAGTTGTGCCGGTCGTTGTCTGTGGACTACGGGCCCCAGGGCTTGCGAGCCAACACCGTTTGCCCCAGTTGGGTGCGTACGGAGATGGCCGACCGTCGCATGGCCCGGTTCGCAGAGGATGCCGGACTGGCCTCCGGCGACATCGACGGAGCCTACGAGGAAGCCACCCGGCTGCTGCCGGCACGCCGACCGGGGGATCCTCGTGAGGTCGCGGAGGCTATCGCCTGGCTGCTGTCGCCAACTGCTTCCTTCGTCAACGGCGCTGTCCTGACCGTGGACGGCGGAGTGACCGCGCTGGACCCCGGGACTGTTCCGTTCGATTTCCGCGTCACCCCACGCGACAAGGAAGGTTGATCTTGTCAGAGGGAGACCATGTCGGGCCTCGGCCTTCTGCTGGCTGATGCGTTGAGGACGGCGCGGGCGGTGGGCGGTCGGCGGTGTGATCAGGATGCTGCCGGGAAAGGGACGCCAGGAGTTGGGCGGCGCGGTCGGGACCGGTGCGGAGTTGGATGAGGGTCCGCCAGCTTTTGAGGTGGGCGAAGCCGTGCTCGACTGGTGCGCATCCGATGGCGAGGACGCGGTTGGCGGTCTCCTCGCCGGGGGTGAGTCTGTGGGTGGCCATGTCGCCCAGGCGCTGATCATGCCGTAGCACCGCAAGGACGATCACCGCGATTTTCCCCGGTGGCAGGATCCGCCACACACCCAACGCCGCCCTCTGTGCGGGCCGAAAAGACGTCGCAAGCGCCAAGTCACCCCCCTCCATTGCCCTCATGGGGCACTCGGAGGACATCGTGGGCCGCCGATTCGCCGTCACGGGCGGAACCTCTCTGCACAGTGACGGCACCTACTATTGGCGTCGCGACACGGCCGAGTACGTGGAGACCTACGGCACGGGTCTTCCGCCCGCATTCATGGAACACGGCGCGCGGTTGCAGTGGCGGGTGCCTTTCCTGACCGAAGAAGAAATCCTGGACATCGACGATTTCTTCATGTCTCTCCGCACCCAGGGCTGAGCCTCGCGCCGGTTCCGGCGTTCTCGCCTGTCCAGGCAGCGCAGCCGGACACCGGGCTGCCCGGATCCCGTGTCGTACGGTCTGATGTCGCGGCCGCCCACCGTCCGCAACGGATCTCACCGAACCCGGCGGTGCCGCCGGTACGGCCGAAACATCTGCACCAATACCGGGGATCAGGCGGCGACGAGCTCCTGCTCGCGGTCCGGCGTTTCGACCCGGGGCTTCTTGTTCGGCAGCGAGAGCCGGAAGACCTTGTGCCACGCGGAGAACACCTGCTTGGGCAGCGGGCCGGTGACGTACTCCAGCTCGTACTTCTCGAACAGCGCGCGCACCTTCACCGCGACCTCGGCGTACCGGTTGCTCGGCAGGTCCGGGAACAGGTGGTGCTCGATCTGGTGCGACAGGTTGCCGGTCATGAAGTGCATGGCCCTGCTGCCGCTGATGTTCGCCGAGCCCATCATCTGGCGCAGGTACCACTGGCCGCGCGTCTCGCCCTTGATCGACCGGCGCTCGAAGACCTGCACGCCCTCGGGGAAGTGCCCGCACATGATCACCGAGTGGGACCAGATGTTGCGGACCAGGTTCGCGGTGAACGTGGCGGCGAGCGTGGGGAGGAACGACGGGCCCGACAGCAGCGGGTGGATCACGTAGTCCTTGAGCACCTGCTTGCGGATCTTGCGGCCCACGGCCTTGGCCCGCGCCCGGAACTCCGGGTTCTTGCGGCGGCGCTTGTTCAGGTTCTTGCCGAGCTCCAGGTCGTACGCTGCGATGCCGTACTCGAAGAAGCAGGCGTTGAGGAAGTTCCACAGCGGCTGGCCGAGGTGGAACGGATGCCACCTCTGGTCCTCGTCGACGCGCATGATGCCGTAGCCGAGGTCGTTGTCCTTGCCGATCACGTTGGTGTACGTGTGGTGCAACTCGTTGTGCGAGTGCTTCCACTGCTCGGCCGGCGAGACGTGGTCCCACTCCCAGGTGGTGGAGTGGATCTTCGGGTCCCGCATCCAGTCCCACTGGCCGTGCAGGATGTTGTGGCCGATCTCCATGTTGTCCATGATCTTGGCCACGGACAGACCGGCGGTGCCCAGCAGCCACGCGGGCGGGAAGATCGAGAACAGCAGCACCCCCCTGCTGACCAGCTCGAGCGTGCGCTGCGCCGAGATGACCTTGCGGATGTAGGCGGCGTCCTTCTCGCCGCGGCCGGCGATCACCTCGTCGCGGATCGCGTCCAGCTCGCGGCCGAGCTCCTCGATCTGCTCCGCGGTCAGGTGGGCGGTGGGGTCGATGGCGGTCAAGGTGCTCCTACCGTTCGATGTCGCAGGGGCCCGCCGCGGCGGACACGCAGGTCTGGATGAGGACGCCCGGCTCGGCCTCGGTGATCTCGCCGGTGCGCAGGTCGCGGACGGCGCCCGCCTTGAGCGGCGTGAGGCAGCCGAAGCAGATGCCCATGCGGCAACCGGAGGGCATGAGCACGCCGGCCTCCTCGCCGACGTCCAGCAACGGCGTGGCGCCGTCCGCGTCGACGGTCTTGCCGGTGGCGCTGAACGTGACCTCGCCGCCGTCGCCGGCGACGACGATGCCGGGGCGGAAGCGTTCGGTGTGCAGGCGCTCCTGGACGCCGTGCTCGGTCCAGTGCTCTTCGGCGGCGTCGAGCAGGCCCGCGGGCCCGCAAGCCCACGTCTCGCGCTCGGCCCAGTCGGGCACGAGTTCGTCGAGACGGGCGATGTCGAGCATGCCGTCCGTGTCGGTGTGCACCTCGGTGAGCCGCAGCCTCTTGTCCGCGACCAGGTCGTGCAGTTCGTCGCGGAAGATCACGTCTTGCGGCTGTGGCGCGCAGTGGACCATGACGACGTCGTCGAACTCGGTGTCGCGCAGCATGCCCATCACGGGCGTGATGCCGCTGCCGGCCGTCAGGTAGAGCACCTTGGCGGGCTTGGCCTGCGGCAGCACGAAGTCACCGGTCGGCTGGTCGAGCTGGATCAGCGTGCCCGGTTTCGCCCTGCGGACCAGGTGGTTGCTGACCTTGCCGTCCGGGAGCGCCTTCACGGTGATCGTGACGCGGCCGTCCTGGCGGTTTGTCGGCGAGGTGATGGAGTAGGCCCGCCACAGGCGCACCCCGTCGACGTCGACCCCGATCCGCACGTACTGACCGGCTGTGTGGCCGCGCCAGCCCCGTCCCGGCCTGATCACGACAGTCGCGGCGTCACCCGTCTCGGGGTGCACGGCCTCGATGCGCCCACGCAGGTCAGCGCCCGCACGCAGCGGACTGACCAGGTCGAGGTAGTCCGACGGCAGCAGCGGCGTCGTGACCATCTCCAGCAGTTTCCACGCCCTGCTGCGGAGGGCTGCACTCGTCATGACTCCAGCTTGCTGCGCCTCAAGGCGTAAAGTCCTGACCGCAGGACGTAAATCTGGTCGGCTGAATTGTTCGCAGGGAACAAAACGTGAACCATGCAATCCGGAGGGCCGGCGAACTGGCCCTGGATGAGACGACGGTCACCGCACTTCGGGCCGCGCTGAAGACCACCGCCGACGAGGTCGTCCAGGCGATCATCGACGAGGTCCCTCCCTACGCCAACGCCCTTGCGGGCCGCATGGGCGCAACCATCCGCCGAGCCGTCCGTACCGCCCTGGGGCACTACCTGGACCTCGCGAGCGGGAACGCCACAGGCGGCGACGCCGGTGACGCAGCCTACGAGCTGGGCCGCGGCGAGGTGCGCGACGGCCGTTCGATGGACGCCCTGCTCAGCGCCTACCGCGTCGGCGCCCGCGTGGCCTGGCGATGCCTGGCAGCGGGTGCCGTACCCGCGGGTCTGCCCGCCGCCGAGGTCGCCAAGTTCGCCGAGCTGACCTTCGCCTACATCGACGAGCTCTCCGCCGCGAGCGCCGCGGGCCACGCCGACGAACTGGCCGCCCGGGGCAGGGCCCACGAGCGCCATCTGGAACACCTGGCCCGCGACCTCCTCGCCGGCGCGAGCCCGGACGTGCTGCGGGCCTCTGTTCAACGGGCCGGGTGGCAGCCTCCGCTTTCGCTGACCGCGGTCCTGCTGCCCGCCGCCCAGGCCCGGCCGGCCTACCGCGCGCTCGACCCGAGCACCCTCGTCCTCGACGATCTGCCGGACGCCACCGGTGTGCTGCTCGTCCCCGATGCCGACAGGTCACATCTCCTGCGGCAGCTGACCGACCGCACCGCCGTGGTCGGCCCGGCCCGGCCATGGGCTCGTGCGTCCGACTCGTACGCACGAGCCGTACGCGCGCGCTCCCTCTCCTCTGATATTCGCGACACCGAGGACCACCTGCCCGAGCTGGTGCTGAGCGCCGACGTGGACGCGTTCGCAGACCTGCGTGCCCGAGCCCTCGCACCGTTGCGGACCCTGCCCGTCGCGACCTCACGGCGGCTGGAGGAGACGTTGCGGGCGTGGCTGCTGCACCAGGGCAGGCGGGACGAGGTGGCGGCGGCGTTGTTCGTCCACCCCCAGACGGTCCGGTACCGGATGTCGCAGCTGCGGGAGCTGTTTCCGGACCTCGCATCGCCACACCGGGTCCTTGAACTGACGCTGGCGGTCGGTCTTCGAGTCAGCTGACGCGTACTGCCTGGTTCTCGGTGCATCAGAGCTGGCTCATGCGGCCCGGGGCAGCCGGACGACCGACCGGGCCGGCCTGGCCCACCGCGCGGGGGATGATGGGGATGGAACAACGGACGTGAGGTCAGGAGCTTCCATGGCGAAACGGGTTCACCAGCCCCGTGAGGACGCGGAGTTCAATTTCATCCTCGGGATGAGCGCAGTTCCGGTCCTCGCATACTTCACCGGGACATGGCCCAAGGCAATCGAGCCCTGCCGGGTGATGGACCTCGTCGTGGGTGGCATCGCCGACGACTACACGGGCCGCCTGACGGCCGTCCGCGCCGACATCACGCGTTGTCCGGCCGCAACCGAGCGATACGGGATCACCGGAGCCCCGTCCTGCGTCCTGCTGAAGGAGGGAGAGGCGGTGGCGCACGGCACGGGGCCCATGACCATCGCCGAGGTACGGGAGTTCCTGGACGGCCACCTCTGAGCGGCCGACGCCGACACCGTGGCGATTCGCTCCGGCACGAGCCAGGCCGAGATCTTCCACCTGCTGCGCAGTGCTGATGCTCCCAAGTCCTTCACCTACAAAGCTCCATCAAGGCGTTCCACCACGGGCGACACGACGGACACCGCTCGTCGCCGACTCCGTTGACATCGAGCTGCGCAGAGAATCGGTGCTGGCCCAGACCGGCATCGGCGGGCGGTCACGACGGGACGCGTGGGAGGGCCTGTGGGAACGACTCGCCACCCATGTCGGGTCGGTACCGGAGCGGGAGTACGAGCGGCTGCGCCGGGTCAGCGCACTGCGCGGCCACAGCGTGGACTCGACGCACCCGCACACGCACGCGCGTCGTCAGTGGGTCAGCGAGGGAGAACCGCGGCCCGCGCTGCTCTCCCTCGACGACGACGCGTGGGCCGCGATCGCCGCGGAACTCGCCGACGCCAGGAAGCGGGTGGCCCAGTAGGTCATCCGCGACTTCGCGGGCTGACAGCGGGAGCCCTGTCTCGGGGAGTGCCCCTGTGTCTTTCGTCAAGCCCGAGCTGGTCGGGCGCTGGCCGCTTCGGGGAGGCGGGTTCGTAGCAGGTTTTGTCGCGGAGCATGGCGAACAGGACGCTGATGCGCTGGCGGGCGAGGCGGAGGAGGGCCTGTGTGCGGGTCTTGCCGCGGGCCCGGCAGCGGTCGTAGCAGGTGCGGGAGGCGGGATCGTACAGGGCTGCGAACGCGGAGAGGAACATCGCGCGTTCGAGCTGTCGGATCCCGCCTCCGGGGGCGTATTCGCCGTGGATCGAGGATCCCGACCGCCTGGTCGTAGGTGCGAGCCCGCGTGGGAAGCGAGGTGGGCGGCGGCGGGGAAGGAGCTGCCGTCGCCGACGGTGGTCAGGAGGACTGCGGCGGTCCTGACGCCGATGCCGGGCATCGAGGTCAGGACCTGGGAAAGAGGGTGGGCCTCCAGCAGTGCCTCGATCCGGGCCTCCAGAGCCCGGCGTTGTTCGTGGACGGCGGCTGGCGACTTGGCCAGCGCGGCACGATCACGTCCAGGGTGCCGGTGCCGGTGCCGGGAACGACGACGGTCTGTTCGTCGAGGGCGTCGGGTAGAGGTCGGCGATCCGCCGCATCGCGAGTCCGGGCAGGTGGGCGACCTGGCAGCCGGCGAGGAGATCCTTGACCTGCCGGTCCGCGACGAGGTGGAGCTCGTGCGGTTGGCCGACCAGGGCGGTGTCGATGTCCGCGATGCGGGCGATCTCCGTGATTGAACTCCAGCGCAAGGCTTTCGACCTGATCCGGCTGCGCGGCGAGGGCACGGATGCGCTCGATCGTCAGATCCGCCGCTGAGGAGGCGAACAAAGAGTTACGGGGTGCCCCGCGATTGAGACGGGGGTGAAGCAGGTGATTGTGTGGTGCCAGAGCCTCCCGATCGCCGTCCTGGCAGGATGGCGGTATGGAACGTGTACTTGGAATCGGTGGCTACTTCGTGCGGGCTGCCGACCCGGCGGCCCTGAACGCGTGGTACCGCGACTGTCTGGGCCTGGACGCCGATGAGAACGGCCTATGGCGTCAGGGGGCCGGGCCGACGGTGTTCGCGACGTTCGAGTCCGGGACCGACTACTTCGGGTCCCGCGCCCAGCAGACCATGCTCAACTTCCGGGTCGGCGATCTGGATGCGATGCTCGCGCAATTGCGCGCCAAGGGAGCAGACGTGGCCGAGGAAACGCAGGACATGGAGGGTGTCGGCCGATTCGGCTGGGTCACCGATCCCGAGGGCAACCGAGTCGAACTGTGGCAGCCGGCCTGACCGCGCCTTCCCGCAGGCCGTGACGTACCGGCGGGCCATCAGGTTGTCGAGGTGTGAACCTTGGTCAGGCCCGCGCGGCTATGTCCCATTCTGCCTTCTGTGGCCTGTCGGCGGAGCGCCTGGGTGACCTCGTGGCCGAGCTCGCGTCGCGCTGGGAGGGGCGGTGCGAGTCCGGGCGTCACGACCGGCGGGGCGGCCGTCGCCGCAGGGAGGCGGGGGCCGGGCCGAAGTACGAGCAGATGCGCCGGCCCGTCTGTCCTGGTGCGCTGCCCCGACTGCGAGAAGCCCGCGCACGTCGTGGCAGGACCGGAGTCGGCCGGAGCTGGCCGAAGGCGAACTCGCCGCTGTGTTTGGGCGGTCGCCCGCTTTTGGGGTCGTAGACTCGCGGCGGCGTTGCGACGTTGCCCCGCCCGCGCACCCCCGAGCGTGAGAGCGCGACGGCCCCCGCGTGACTGGGGCGGCGTGGCCGGGCGGATTGTCGACGCGCGCACGGGGGCGGCGAGATGCCGCCCCCGTGCGCGTCCGTCAATGGCGGGCCTGGATCTTCAGGTCGCCGCGGGTCTGTACTCGGATGTGGTCACTGGCGAGCATGGCGTGGGGGAAGCCGGGATCGATCGCGCTGACCTCGTCCAGGCGCGCCTTCTGGGACGGGGTGAGGTCGACCTCGAGGGTTCCCAGGTTCTCCTGCAGCTGTCCGACAGTTCGCGCCCCGATGATGGGCGCGGTCACCCCTGGGTTGTGCAAGGTCCAGGCCAGTCCGACCTGTGCAGGGGTCCGGCCCAGTTCCGCCGCGACCTCCTTGACGACGTCCACGATGGCGAGGTTGCGCTCGGTCACTCCGCCCAGGGCCAGGTTGAAGCTCTTGCGGGCGCTCTCACTCCGGTCGGACGCCGGTGCGGTCAAGTCCTGGCGGCTGTACTTGCCGGTGAGGACCCCACCCGCCAAGGGGGACCACAGCACGGTTCCCAGTCCCAGCTCCTGGGCCATCGGCAGAAGGTCACGCTCCCCGGTACGTTCCACCAAGTTGTACTCCAGCTGCAGTGCCGTGAGTGGCGACCAGCCGCGCAGGTCGGCGATCGTCTGCATGCGTGAGATCTGCCAGGCCGGGGTGTTGGAGATGGCGACGTAGAGGATCTTGCCCTGGACCACCAGGTCGTCCAGGCCGCGCAGAATCTCCTCCACGGGCGTGGTGGAGTCCCATACGTGCAGGTAGAGCAGGTCGATGTAGTCGGTATTCAGCTGTCGCAGGCTGGTCTCGACCGCGCCGAACAGGCTCTTCCGGCTGGCGCCGCCGGAGTTGGGGTCATCGGGCCGACGCAGCGTCGTGTACTTGGTCGCCAGGACCAGGCTGTCGCGCCGGTCACGGGCGAACTCGCCGAGCATGCGCTCGGAGGTGCCGTTGGTATAGGTGACCGCGGTGTCGATGAAGTTCCCACCCCGCTCGACGTAGAGGTCGAACAGTTTCCGCGCCTCGTCCTGCTCCGCGCCCCAGCCCCAGTCGTTGCCGAAGGTGGCCGCGCCGAGCGCGAGTGGTGAGACCCGCAGGCCGGAACGTCCCAGCTGCCGGTAGGTGTCGAGCGTGAGCGCCATCGTGTTCTCCTGTGAGGTGTGGTTCCTGGGGTGTGTTGCGTGCGGGCGGTCGTGGGCCCGTGGATGCTCATCAGGCGCCGAGCCCGTAGCCGCCGGCCACGGTGACGTCCTGGCCGGTGATGCAGCCGGCGGCGTCCGAGGCGAGGAAGGCGACTGCTTCCGCGACCTCGCGGCTGGATCCGAAGCGCTCGAAGGGGATCTTCGCGCGCATGGCGTCCCGGCCGCTCTGGGGAACTCCCAGCTTGTCGAACAGTGGGATGTCGGTGGCCCCGGGGCTCACGGCGTTGACGCGAATTCTGCGCGGAGCCAGTTTGGGAGGGTGAAGTACTGGCCCTTGAAGTTGAGGTCGGCGTGCTTGTCGAGCGATTCCTCCGTCACATCGGCTGCCAGTGCCGGACGGAATATCCCGGCGTTGAGGAAGAGCAGGTCCAGTGACCCGAACCGCGCCGACACCGCTGACATCAGAGCGTCGGTGTCGGAGAGCACGCGCGCACCGGATCAGACGAAGAGCACGTCGTCGGGGAGCTCGGACCGTGCCCGTGCGAGGGAATCAGGGATTCTGTCCGGTGACCGCGACCTGGTAGCCGCGGGCGTGCAGCAGCTCGGCCGTCGCCCTTCCGATCCCGGTCGTTCCCCCGGTGATGAGAGCTGTAGGCATGGCAAAACCCTTCGTCGCTGAAGCAGTGAGGCGAGAACACTTCACAATCGGGGAACTCCCCGCTTGTCTCACCGTACACTGAACCGGGGACATCCCCGAATCGTTCCCGAGCCTCATCCGACACTCACGATCGCGAGGGTCATGACACCTCCACGCAGCACCCTGCGCGCCGACGCGCAGCGCAACCGCGAGCAGCTCATCGCCACGGCCGCCGAAGCCTTCGCGTCCGGACGCGGGATCTCGCTGGACGCGATCGCCAAACGCGCGGGAGTGGGGAACGCCACCCTGTACCGGCACTTCCCCACCCGTGAGGATCTGGTCGAAGAGGTCTACCGGGACCAGATCCGCCCCTTGCGCGAAGATGCGCGCACGCTGCTGGCCACCGAGCCGCCGGCCCAGGCCCTCCACGCGTGGATGCTCAGATTCGCCGACTGGGCCGGTGAACGACGCGGCATCTGCGAGGCTCTGGTCGCCATGAGTGCTTCCGGCCGCTTCGGCACCGGACCGGTCTGCGACGAGGTCCAGCAGGTCCTGGCGATGGTGCTCAAGGCCGGCGCCACAGCAGGAGAACTGCGCAGCGACATCGACCCGGCCGACGTGGGTGGCATCCTCGCCGGTCTGCTCTCCGTGGCCGGCGATCCCGAGCAGCGCCCCCAGCTGAACCGCATGCTGGACGTCGTCGTCGACGGACTCAGGCCCCGCTGAGCGATACGCCAGCGGTTCGGTGAGGCGTCGGCCTATACCGGACGACATGGCTGCGGCCGCGGGTCGTGGTGCCCCAGACCCGCGGCGCCTACCTCGCCGGCCTCACCCCCGGTACTGACATCGACCACCGCGGGACCTCCTTCACCAAACCCCTGCCAGACGCCCTACTCAATGCCGTCCGTGACCCCACTACCGGACACCCCCGCCTGGGGTCCGCCCAATTCGGGTCGGCGTCCTTCGAGGGCGACGCCGTCTTCGGGGCGGTGACGTTCAAGGCCGTCGCCTGGTTCGAGACAACGACGTTCGAGGACAGCGCCAGGTTCGGGTTGGCGACGTTCGAGGGCGACGCCGGGCGCCACGGTCGATTTCGCGCATGCGGTGTTCGAGTATCCCCTCACGATCGCCGCAGAGCCCGATCCGTTCATCCTCACCGACGGCGGCCAGCTGGACGAAGCCGCTCTCGCGGCGTTGCCGGATCCGTCGGTGCGGCCGGCGTCGCTGCGCGGAGTGGATGCGGCCCACCTGGTCCTGGCCGACGCCGACCTGTCGAACTGCCTGTTCGCCGGCACCGTCCACCTGGACCAACTGCGCCTGGAAGGCGCCTGCACCTTCGACACGGCCCCGTCTTCTGTGCGTTGGCGGCGCTGGCCGCCCGTTCGGTTCACCGAGCGCCGTGTCCTCGCCGAAGAACACCACTGGCGTGCTGGCCGACCGGGCGCCGTACGGGGCTGGAACCCGGCAGTGCTCGGTGCAGGACGGACCGGGCCGCTGCAGCTGGCGCCGGTGTACCGGGCGCTGCGCAAAGCCTTCGAGGACGGCAAGCACGAACCCGGGGCCGCCGACTTCTACTACGGGGAGATGGAGATGCGCCGCCACGCCGGCGACATCCCCCGCAGCGAACGGAGCCTGCTGACCGCGTACTGGGCGCTGTCCGGCTACGGCCTGCGCGCCTCCGCCGCCCTGGCCTGGCTCGGCGCCGCCATGCTCCTGACCATCCTCCTGCTGATGGCCGTCGGCCTCCCCAAGGACACCCTGAAAAAGCCCGCGACCGGCACTCCCGGACGGAGGGGGCAATGTCACACACAGTCACGGTCAGTGACTTCGCGAGCGCTTCCTGAGGACCGCTCGGCTCAGAGAAGCGCGGGCGCGGTTCACCGGCGGCCTGGACGAGGCGGTGACGCCCCGGCGGCCGGTGTGGGCCGTCGGGGCGTGGGGGCCTCGAGGAAGGCCGTTCTCGCGGCCTGGCCGCCGCTGAAGGTGCGGCTTAGCCGCCGAAGGTGACGACCAGGCGGCCGTCCGAGGCGTACGACCAGTGCAGGGCTCCGGCGTACGACGAGCAGCGGGAGCCGTTCGTGCCGGACCAGAACTGGTTGGTGCCGTCGGCGGTGCCGATGATCCGGTCGTTGGTGCCACTGCCGCTGCGGCAGGAGGTGTTGTTGGTGAACACCGAGGTGCCGGCGTCGAAGTTGAAGTTGCGCTGGGCGTTGTCGATGCTGATGTTGTCCGACACCTTCATGGAGCCGGGGTTGCTGTTGTAGGTGAAGCCGTGCTTGCCGTTGTGGTAGGCGATGCTGCGCCGGACGATGTGGTCGACGCCGATGTCCTCGCCGCCGAGCTTGTAACCGTTTCGGTCACCGTTCCCGGCCTGGGAGCCGTCGCTGAGGGTGCCGTTGTCGTAGGCGAGCGAGTCCTCGATGGTCACCGGGCCGATCGGGCCGGTGTCCGTCTTGGTGTAGAGGTCCCAGCCGTCGTCAATGTTGTTGTGGGAGACGGCGTACCGGAAGACGTTCCCGGGACCGGTGGTGAGCTTGGCGGCGAAGCCGTCGGCGTCCTCACCGTCGGAGTCGGCGTTGTCGTGCGACTCCGCGCTCAGGATGAGGTTGTTCGACGGCCACTGGCTGCTGGGGGTGCTGGACAGCATCCGTGAGAGCTGGAGGCCGGTGTCGCGGTTGAAGCGCGTCACCGTGCGCTCGAAGATGTTGTTGCTGCCGCCGACGAAGATCCCGTTGTCCCCGGCGCGCTCGACGACGATTCCCTTGACGTGCCAGTACGACCCGTTGACGGCGAGGCCGCGGTTGGCGGGGTCCTCGGCCTGGGCCGAGAAGTTCAGGACCGGCGTCTCACCGGGGTAGGCGAGGAGTTCGGTGCGGTCGGCGGCGGTGCCGTTGTTGCCCGCCGGGATGGTGACCGTCTGCGCGTGGTTGTACGTCCCGCCGCGCAGGTAGATGGTGCCGCCGGAGGTGATGCGGCTGATCGCGGAGGTGAGCGTGGTGGGCGCCGCCTGGGTGCCGGCCGCGCCGTCGGTGCCGTTCGGCGCCACGTAGAGAGCGGTCGCCGAGGGCGGCGGGGTGGTGGTGCCGCCCACCTCCGCGTCGAGATGGTCGATATTGGGCAGCCCGGCGGCGGCGGTGGGGCTGAGCCGGACGGTGTTGCCGCCCGAACTGACCGGTACCGACAGCGTCTTCGTAGACCAGGTGCCCCAGGCGCCCGTGCTCTCGAAGGACACGGAAGTGGCCGAGGCGCCGTTCACCGTGAGGGTCGCGGGGCGGGCTGCGGTGCTCCCGTTGGCGAAGCGGATGCTCAGTGTCGCCGTCCCGGCGGTGGAGGCGCTCACGGTGAACTGGGCATAGGCGCCTACCGCGTTGGTGGCGTTGCAGAATCCGCTGCCGGAGTAGCCGGCCCAGTCGGAGTCGATGGTGCCGGTGCAGACGGCCGGGGAACTCTCGGCCTCGTAGCGGGTGGACGCTGCCTGCGCCGTGTTGCCGGACAACGCGACGAGTGTGCCGGCCAGCAGGCCGACGCACGCGATGACGGGTCTCCGTTGCATCGTTCTCTCTCCAGGTGGTTGCGGCTCGTCCGACGGGGGGTTCGCTGACCCCTTTTCTCTGCGGCGGGCCCGGTGCGACCATACGGCTGGTTCGACGACGTGAACATGGCAGACGACTGGGCGGCACGCGCAGATGACCAAAGCGCTTGTGTTCTGGAAGGTAAGCGCTTGCCATGGCCGCGTCAACGGTCGTGCATGTGGTTGTTGTTCAGTGACATGAACACTAAGGGGCTCTAGAACAGGGCTGCCGCACTCCGTCCGCTCTCGAAGGCCGGCAGTCGCTGCTTGCGCTCCAGGCCCCCGCCGTAGCCGGTGAGACCGCCGTTCGCGCCGACGTCGCGATGACCAGGGGATCGGGGCTTGGCTGTCGTGCAGGTTGGCGCCCGAGATTCCGACGGAAATGGGCAGACTGGCCCGGTCGGTGGTCCCGCCAGCGTCGAGGACTTGCAAAAGAAGGGCTACGACATCTCCGGGGACGTGATGAAACGCCCCCCACGCGGCTCCCCGACGAACCACTGCCGTGCCAACCTGCTGCGCCACCGTTCCTGATCGCCGCCCGTCCTCTCGGCTGCGACGAGTGGCTGCACACCCCCGAGGCGGTCGACCGGGTCCTCTCGGCCGCCACCGGCCTGGACGCCCTGCTGCTGTGGATGGTCCGCCACGTGAAGCGCGCCGCCTGACAGGAGCCGCACCGTTGACGCGCGTAGTACTTGGGCTCAGGCTGGGGTCGACGGCCGTCCCGAGAGCGGTGGCCGCACCGACGACCCGGAGGTCTGGATGTTCAGACGGTTCGCACGCCTCCTCACCGTGATTGTCATGTTCGCGTCAGGCGTGATGGTCGGCGTGGGCGCCGCCGCGGGCACCGCACACGCCGACGAGTGCTACACCTGGAGTCGATCCCTTTCCCAGGGCGCCTCCGGCAGCGACGTCACCCAGTTGCAGATCCGGGTCGCGGGCTGGGTGACGTCCGGGGAGCGCCTCTCCTACGACGGCCAGTACGGCGCCCGCACGGCCGCCGCCGTGCGCACGTTCCAGTCCGCGTACGGCCTCGCCGCCGACGGAGTCGCGGGGCCGGCGACCTTCAGCAAGCTCTACGCGCTGCAGGACGCGGACTGCACGCCGATCCACTTCGCTTACGCCGAACTCAACCGCTGCAACTCCGACTGGTCGGGCGGCGCCGTCCCAGCGGCCACCGCCAAGGCGAACGCGCTGAAGACCATGTGGAAACTGGAGGCGATGCGTCACGCGCTCGGGGACGTCCCGCTCACCGTCTCCAGTGGCTTCCGCTCCTACGCCTGCAACAGCGCCGTCGGTGGCTCGTCCACCAGCCGCCACCTGTACGGCGACGCCGCCGATCTGACCGGCTCCCCCACCCTCTGCCGCCTCGCCCAGCAGGCCCGCACGCACGGCTTCTCGGAGATCCTCGGTCCGGGCTACCCCGATCACAACGACCACACCCATGTCGCACTCGACCCTTCCCCGTACTGGTCCGCCCCTACCTGCGGCATCTGAGCCGCGTCGTCGGTGCCGGCGGACGCAGTGCCCGTGAACGAGGCTTCCCGGGACAACCGCGCGCCGCCGGCGGCCACACAACCGCCCGCGGTGCCCTGCTGATCACCGGCGCTCACAAACCGCGCTGTCCACGTCCGGCCGGGCAGCACCACCACCGGCACGACATGCCGGTCCCGTCGAACGCACCACCGCCCGCCCGGGTTCGGAGCACTACGGCGGGTCTGGGAGGATGGCCGGCGGCCGTCCGTAGCGGGTCCCCGTAGTGCACGGGTCCGGGAACCCGCGGGCGGCGCGAGAACGAGCGGGTACGGGCAGCGGCCCGGCGGGCAGGAGAGCGAAGCGGTGCGGCACATGCCGGAGTACCCGGAGTACCTCGCCGCGGTCGTGTTCGCCGCGGGTGGCGTCGTCAACGCTCTGCTGGCACCGCACCGGTTCTCCACCGCCGTCCTGTTCTGCCTGGCGGTGACCTCTGCCGGACTCGGCGTGGCCGCTCGCAGTGCGGCAGCCCACCCGGCCATCGCCACCGTCCTCGCCGTCGCCGCCCTGCTCCTGGCGCTCGCGCTGGGCCTGCTGCTGCTGGCCGACGGCGTCCTCCTGATCCGGCGTTACGGACCGCAGGCAGCCCTGCTGGCAACGGGGGGCGCCGGCTGCGCGGTGCTGGCGGTGCTCGGCCTCGACGCGGTCTTCCACGCGGTCGGCGGCGAGGCGTTCGGTGCCTTCGTGGTCGCGGTCAACGCGGCCGCCGGATACCTCACTCTGCTCTTCCTCGTCTTCGCCGGCTACGTGTTCCTCCGGGGCCGCAGCACCCCCCTGCCGGGAACCACCCATGTCGTCGTCCTGGGCGCCGGGCTCGACGGCGGCCGGCCCGGCCCGCTGCTGACCCGCAGGCTGGAGCGCGCCCTCGCGATCGACGCCGCCCGCGCACCGGACACGCCTCGTGTGGTGTTCGTCGTCTCGGGCGGCCAAGGCGACGACGAGGTCCGCTCAGAGGCCGACGCGATGGCCGACTATCTGCGCGGACGCGGAGTGCCCGCCGACCGGATCGCACGGGAAGACCGCTCCGTCAACACCGGGCAGAACCTCCGCTTCAGCGCGGCCCTCGTGGACGGCACCACTCCCGGCCACCGTGCCACGGTGGTCACCAGCGGCTTCCACGTCTACCGCACGACCCTGCTGGCCCGCCGCGTCGGCGTGCCCCTGCACGTCGTGGGCGCGCCGACCTCCCCCGCCTACTGGCTGGCCGCGACACTGCGCGAATTCGCCGCCGTCCTGTGGCTGGACCGCCTCCCCCTGATCGGACTCAGCCTGCTGCTCGCAGTGCCCGTGGCGACGGCGGTCTTCGAGCACTAAAGCGCCGGCCGCACACCTCGTAAAGAGGCCTAACAAAGGCGCCGTACATGGCGCGGTTGAGCAGAGGAGGGGAGAGGGCTGGCCGGGCTGCCCGACCGGTGCGCGCATCCCGGTGCGCGGGGTGCGCGCGGCTAGGGCCTGTCGTTTGGATCAGGCTGGCTGTGACCGACGGTTCGTCCTGACCGACCCGAGCGGGGTCTGGCGCGTGCAGCTGCAAGGCGGAGGAGGGAGTCGACGCGGAGCGTCGGCGACCGACGACAACGCCGCAGATGTGCGTGCCAGACCCCGCGACGCCGGCATGATCCAAACGACAGGCCCTAGCTCGTCGAGGTCGGCGCCCAGGTTGATGAGGACAAGGACAGCACGAGATTTTGGGCCCGGGCTCCTGGGCTGCCCTCCCATACGGTGATCGCTCCAGCCGATGCCGTCATCGTGTTCCTTGCTCGACGCGAGTCCGAGGAAGCCCGATACGCCCGAGCGAGAAGGAAATGACGCTGGGCGACCGCCAGCAGTTCACGCCAGAACGTCACGGCCCGCAGTATGCCGTTGCGATCCTCGGTCGGGTCGCCCGAAGGGCGACCGCCAGGCACGTACCCGGTGATCGAGATTCACGGGCCGTGTAAGTTGCGATCCTCGGTCGCCCTGGAGGGCGACCGCCAGCTCACGTTGATGAGGCTAGACGCGCCGTTGGCGGTGTCGGACAACGGTGGAGTGCTCCGCATCTACATGGCCGACCTGAGGGAGCTGCAGAACGCCGGCCGACTCGACTCTTTCCCGCCCGATCTGGTCGACCTGCACCTGGCCTACACCCGCACCTACAGGGCTCTAGCTGTATTGATCACGTGTTGTCCCGCACGCGGCTGCGACGGGACCTGCTGGTTCTAGGTGCGCGTGTGCTGTACCACCCGTACTGGTCGCAGCGTCCGGGCAGTGCGTCGGCCGGGTGGGCAGCCCTACGGGAGCAGCTGCCGGTCGGCCGGCAGGAGCGAGGTGTGGCGTGAGGCGCAAGTTGGAGTATCTGAGCGCCCGGCAGGAGGCGATCCTGTCGTGTATCCGCAGCTCGATTGTGGAGCGCGGCGAGGCGCCGACGGTGCGGGAGACCGCCCGCAGCGTCGGCTTGTCGAGCACGTCGTCGGTGGCCTACCAGTTACGGCAGCTGGAGGAGCGTGGCGAGATCAGCCGCGAGGCCCGGGGCCGCGGTCCGCGCACTTGGGACACGCTCCCGGCGCTGTCCCTGGCCGTCGATAACGTGACCGCTGTGAGAGTAGGCACCGAAGAGAGCCGGCTCGTTGTGCTGCGCGGCAACAGCGCCTCGGGAAAGTCGTCCGTCGCGGCCGGCTTGCGCGAGCGGTTCGGTCGCGGCCTGGCCCTGGTCGGCCAGGACAACCTCCGTCGCATCGTGCTCCGAGAACGGGACCGCCCGGGAGCGGCGAACATCGGCCTGATCGACCTGACCGCCCGCTACGCCCTCAACGCAGGATTCCACGTCGTCGTGGAAGGCCTCCTCTACGCCGACCGCTACGGCGACATGCTCGCCCAGCTACGCGCCGAACACCGCGGGCCGACCCACTGCTACTACCTGGATGTGCCCTTCGAGGAGACCCTCGCCCGGCACGCCACCAAGCCGATCGCCGCCGACGTCAGCGAGATGCAGCTGAGGGACTTGTACCGGGCGCGTGATCTGCTGCCCGGTGGCATCGAGACCGTCATCGGCGCCGACAGTGCCCTGAGCGAGACCATCGATCGCGTCATGAGCGACACCGGCTTGGCCCACCTGCCCGCCGTGGACCGCTGACCCAAGCACTGCGCGGCACCGCCCCCGACCGTGGAGCGGACCGCGGGACGGCCACTCGCACCGTGGCCCCGTCCATGGCTGGTCAGCGGCACAGACCGAGGCCCTGCTGCGGCGGCTGTGTGTCATGGCTGCCGATGGCCGGGCACGGTCCAGGGGACTCGCTGGTCGGGGTCGTGGACAGGGCGCCACACGGGTTCGCCAGGCCCGTGCTCGAGCAGGTCGGCCAGCTGCGCCGCAAGGATGGGGACGTCGTGGGGGAAGCGGGACGGCGCCAGGAGCCCGGCCGCCGCGTGCAGGGCGCGAATCCGGTTCTCGACGCCGGCGCTTCCGGTACCGTCCAGGACGAACAGGACGCGTGGGAAGAGCGGGTAGCGCCGCCGCCATTACTCCACCACCGGTTCCTGGAAGGTCGCCCGGCGCCCGGGGGCTATGGGCACATAGCGGTGGAGGCGCTCGTACGCGGCCAGCTTGGCGGCGAGGCGTTCGGGTCCCATCGTGGCCCGGTCGACCTCCACGAAGGCCCGCAGCATTGATCCGCTGTCACCTTCGGCGGGCCCGCGCCGGTAGTACAGGAGGGCGTCGGGGATGACGGCTTCGCCGTTGCCGATCGGGTGGTGGACCTCGGGGATCCAGTCCAGCGGCTGGCACAGATCGCCGCGGCGACGGGCGTCCTCGAGGAAGACAAGTGCGGTCTCGGTCACCGTCAGCGTGTGGCCCACCTTCAATCGCACGGCGGTCGGATCGGACACGGTCCTGGAGAGGCGGTGTCCGCGCATCTCGGGCCACTCGGCAGCGGGCTGCACGCCGTACGCGGTGGGAAACCACACCCGCGTTCGTCCGGCCTGCGGCAGCGTGATGCGGTCCACCAGCCCCTCAGCACGCAGTCTGGTCAGCCGCCGCCGGCTCTGCTCGATACGCACTTCGGGGGAGATCACCCGGTGCATCTGCTCGGTGGTGGCCATCCGGTACTGCGCCAGCACACCCAGCGCCGTCCGGTCCCCACTGCCCACATCGACGCCGATCATCACGGAGCCGCTCGCTTCCCGTCCGGTACGGCACCGGCCTGCCCGGCGCCACGCGTACCCGTCACACCAGCAGCCGTCCCCCACCACAACCCCCACCAGGGTCGTTCTTCGCCGGGACCGTAGTCACCGGATCCGAACTGCACGAAGCGCTCGGCGGCGGCCCACGCGGCCGGCCGGGAGACGTGCAACGGGGTCACGTCCCTGAACACCACTTTGACGAGCTGAGGCTTGAACGGCAGGTCGGTCACGACGGAAGCGGCCTGCGGACCACTGCGCTCGGTGCGTAGGAGTTGTGTGGTCATCGAAGAATGTGCTTTCTGCTGTCGGAGGTGTCAGTGGCCCGTGCCGCACCGGGCGGCGAGACCACAGAGCTCTGCGGAGGGCGCCGAGCCGGCGCAGGGCCTGCCGGGCGAGGCCGCCGGCACACAGAGGTGCAGGCGGCCCCGCCCGGATTCTCGGCGTTCCGGTGACCGGGCGTGCGGCAGGGGGTGCCACCCGGGCGACGCGCTGTGGTGCGGCGCCGTGCCGGTCAGGCGACCTGGTACCTGCCGACTTCCAGGAAGTGGCGCAGTGCTTCGGGTGTGTTGTCGTCGAGGGCGGCGTTGGCTGCCGCGCGCAGGGCCGGGCTGATGGACGGGTCGGCGAGGATGCGCGCGATGGCGACGCGGTCGTCCTCGGCCTGGGCGATGCGGTAGCCGGTCTCCAGCCAGGCGCGCATCGCCTCGGGGTCGTTGGCGTCCAGGAGGGCGTTGGCTTCTCGTGTCACACGCCGGCCGCTGTCCTGGTCGGCGAGGATCCGGACTATGGCCACCCTCAGGTCGTCGGCGTCCGGCTCGTCCGCGGACGAGGACACCGCGGACGAGGACACCGCGGACACCGTCACCGCGGTCGGTGCCGCCGTGGCGGCGAAGGACGGGGTGGCGAGCAGGAGGGCCGGGGCGAGGATGCCTGCGGCAATGCCGGGCGCTACGCGATGCAGTCGCAAGGGGAATGCTCCTCTTCGTGGACTACGGAGGTGAGTTGAGGACGCCTCAGGGCGTTCACTGATGCTGCCAAGCGCTGGTTGAAGTGTCCGTAGGAGATCGGCTGCCGGCCGTTGGGGTTGCGGATGCGAGAGGGGAACGGGGCAGGCCGGGGCGTTCAGCGGCTGTTGGGGTGCGGCCGTAGCGCTTTTCGAAGCGGTGGAGTGTCCTGGTTCGGCGGGCATCGAGGCACTGGTAGACGGGCTCGGGGATGCGGATGCCCTCGTTGTAGTTGCCGACCTTGGTCTGGTCGTGCAACAGCATGGCCAGACCGCGGTAGCGGCCGACGCAGTCCAGGCGCAGTCCGACGACCTCGCTGCAGCGGCGCCCGGTGGCGACGATGGTCGTGACAGGGCGGGGGCTCCCCCCGCCCCGCGCGGCCTTCATGAGGGTGGCGCCGCGCCTGCGGGCGGCGCGATTCGGCCAGCTGCTTATCTGCCGTGCGCCGAGCCGTAGTTACCGGTGCGTAGAGTAGGACGGTTGCCTGAAGGTCATTTTGAGAAGGGATCATGGAGTGCGTCGGTTGCTCGGCGTGGCGGTGGTGTTGGCGGGGATGGCTCTCGCCTTCTGGTTGGTCCTGGGGCCTTCGTCCGACTGGGAGGGTGCCGCGAAGTTCATGCACTTCGCCCTCCTGCTGTCCTGCTTCCTGGTGATCGGCGGCGGGGTGCGGCTGGTCTTCCCCGACAAGTCCGCGGACGAGGTGGCGGAGAGCGCGGGGTGAGCAGCGCTCTGCGCGGGCGGGTCGCGTGCGGACGGCTCACCGCGGTCCGATGTCCGGAGCAGTACGTACGCCGAACTCGCGGCGAAGGGCGGACAGCGCGGCAAGGTGTCCCGACATGCCGTGGACGCTCGGTCCGGGCGGCGTTGACGCCGAGCACAGGTACACACCGTGCAGCGGGGTGCGGTACGGATCGAAGCGGGGCACGGGACGCATGAGGGACTGCCAGAGGGTCATGGCACCCCCGCCGATGTCTCCCCCCACGTAATTCGGGTTGTACTCCTCGTACTGTGCGCCGCTGATCCCCCGCCGGCGGATGACCGTGTCGGTGAATCCCGGCGCATAACGCTCGATGCACGCAGTGACCGTCGCGGCCGGGTCGACGGCGTCACCGTTGGGGACGTGGGCATAGGCCCATACGGGACGTCGTCCGGCTCTGGCGCGGCCGGGGTCGGCCGCGGCCGGGTCGACCAGCAGGACGAACGGCCCCTCGGGCCGGATGCCGGCCGCCGCCGCTGTCTCGGCCCGGTACATCTCTGCCTGGGTCCCGCCCAGGTGGACGGTGGCGGCCTGTCCCACGGCGGGATTGGCCCAGGGGATCGGCTCCGAGACGAGAAAGTCGACCTTCGCCGCCGCGGGCCCGTACCGGAACCGGGCGAGGCCTCGCCGGTAACGGACGGGCAGCCGATCGGCGGCGATCCGGGCGAACGCCTTGGGGCTCACGTCGAGCAGCACCGTCCTGGCACGGGGGAGCTCCTCGAGACCGGTCACGTGATGGCTGGTGTGGAAGGTTCCGCCGCAGGCGACGATGTCGGCGGCGAGCGCGTCGGCGATGCGGGCGCTACCGCTCTCGGGCACCGGCCAGCCACCGGCGTGCGCGAGGTGTCCGAGAAGCACGGCGACCGCGCCCGAGGCCAGGGACGGCAGCCTGCCCACCGCGTGGGCCGCCACCCCGGTGAGGAGGGAGCGGGCCTCTTCGGTGCTGAAGTGGCGGGGCGCCAACGCGGTGCCGTGCACCAGCATGCGGGAAGCCAGCAGCGCCGGGACCGAGAGGCTGCAGGGAAGGCTTCGTTGTCCGGAAAGGATGAAGTCGACCAGCTCTTGAGAATGTTCGAGCAACGGCTGCATGAGGCGGCGCCAACGTTCGCCGTCCGGGCCGAGGTGCTCGCAGGTCGCTTCCAGGTCCCGGTAGGCGAGGCCGGCGCGGCCGTCTTTGAGAGGGTGGGCGTAGCTGACGGGCGCACCCGCCGGTCGCGGTGGTCTTCAACCCCGGTACCCGCATCGGACCCGAAGCTTTGCAGCACCGCATGAATGCGGTGCTGCAGCAGACGAGGGAGATCTGGTCGGGCACCTACCAGTGGCACGGCACCTACGGGGACAAGGACCGCGATGGCTACTACGACTACGCGGACGCCGTCCCCCTCATGTTCACCACTCACGGGTCGCGTCACAGAAGTTGAGCCAGAGCCTGTTCTCGTGAACAGAGCCGCCCCTCAGTGAAATCGACTTCTCCAGTGTGTGACTTTGGGCGTACGTCTGTGTCGGTTCTGGTATTTTGTAGAGGGAGTTGAGCCTCGGGAGGGTGTCGGTTATTCGCACAGTTGAGACATGCCCATCGCTGTGACCTGCACTATCTCAACTGCACTCACAGAAGCTGAGGTTGAGCCGTATTCCTGACTGACCTGTCTCAATGAGATACAAGGGCTCTCGTGATCATCGATGGCAAGCCTTTGACCTGGGACGCCGCATCTTTATCGAGAATGTCTCAACTTCACGAATAATTTCTTGGGACTGGGGTCTCTGAGGATGCGAAGAAGTTGATCTTGATGCGAGGGGTGGGACGTCACTCCACGAGGGCGGGCGGAGGCGAGAAGCAAGCCAGCGTTCGTCCGAGTGCGCCCGCAGGGGAGCGCCTGTTGTCGCCCGGAAGCAGGGCGGGGGTGGCGTTCCAGAAGGGGGGCGGCTGGCCATCCAACCGTCTTGCTGGCGCTGTCGGTTTTAGGGTGGCCTCAACAGTTGGCCCCGCGCGCCAGGGAGAGCACGTTGACACAGCACCAGTTTCCCTGGCAGCGGCGGGTGTTCGTGCTGGACGAGCCGCCCGCCCAGGGCCGTTACGGATGGCCGCCACGCAACGCCGAGGCCGGTGTGCTGCTGGCCCAGGAGCGGGGCACTGCGGTCATAGTGCTGCGTGGCGAACGGGGTATGGGCAAGACGTACGCTCTGCGCCAGGAACACGATGCCCTGCTGGACGACGGTGTGGATGCCACCTGGCTGGAGTTGAAACGGTGCACCACGATCCGGCTGGCGCAGACGCGCCTGCAGGCAGCCCTGACACCTCCTACAGAGCCGGGGGAGTGGCACGTTCTCCTCGACGGCCTGGACGAAGGCCTCAACGACCTTCCCCAGCTGGACCAGCTCCTGGAAGAGGCGCTCGAAGAGGTGCCCGAGCCGGATCGCGAGAGGCTGCACCTGCGCATCACCTGCCGCAGCGCACGCTGGCCAGCCCGGTTCGAGGAAGCCTTGCGCACACGCTGGCAAGGCGACCATATAAAGATCATGGGATTGGCCCCACTCAGCCGAGACGATGTGGCCGCCGCGGCCCAGACGGTCGGCGTGGCGGATACCGATGCCCTGCTCGAGTCGATCCAGCAGCAGGGTCTGGTCGCACTGGCCACCCACCCGGTCACCCTGCTGCAGCTCCTCGACAGCTATGCCGCCCACGCCCGTCTGCCGGCCACGGTCCACGACGCCTACCTCGAAGCCTGCCTGCGCCTGTGCACCGAGCACCGCCGTCCCACCGACCCACACCAGCTACAGACTCAGACATCCCCCGAACATCTGCTGGCGGTCGCGGCCCGGCTGGCCGCCTCCCTGCAGTTCGGGCCGTACACAGCGGTAACTGAGGACCTCTTCACCAACGACTCCGCCACTCTGGAGGACCTTCGACTGTCGCGACTCGATGGCTCCGACGAGCCCGGACACCTGGGCGGCAGCGTCCCGTGCACCCTATGGAACCTACGCCAGGTGACCGAGTCGAGCCTGCTGGTCCCGACCGGTGACCTGCGTTGGGTGTTCGCCCACGACAGCTACCGCGAATTCCTTGCCGCCCACTTCCTGCGCATGCGCAACCTGCAGCCGCAACCGCAGCGCCAGCTGCTGTGGATCGGAGACGGCGAGGCCCGCCACATCATTCCCGCACACCAGGAAGTTGCTGCCTGGCGCGCCACCAGCGATGCCACGCTCTTTGCCGACCTCCTGCGCGACGATCCCCTCCTGCTGCTCCTGACCGACCTGCCCAGCCTGCCCGACACCGAGCGCAAGCGCACTGTTGACGCCCTGCTCGGCCTGCTGGAACGCGATGACACGGCAGACCTCGACCACAGCCTGCTGTACCGCCTCAACCACCCCGGCCTGGCCAGCCAGCTGCGGCCCCGCCTGCAGGAAGCCGGAGCGGCACATCTGCTGTACGCGGCCGTCAGCATCGCCCGGGCCTGCCCCCACCCGGAACTGGCCGACGACTTGCTGACGGTAGCCGAAAACACCCGCCACAACACCGGCGTGCGCACCGCGGCCCTGGCCGGTGTCGCCGAGCCCACCCCGGACGCGCTCACCCGGATCGCGGGCCTGGCCCAGGACGCGTCACCCGAGGTGATCGCGGCGGCACTGCGCCACCTCTTTCCCGGCCAGCTGACCGTGACCGAGTACCTCGACCGCGTCCGCGACCCGGACCCAACCTACGTGGGAGCAGGGTTCTTCCTGCGTCGCGAGGCTCCGGCACAGCTCGACGCCAGCACCATCGCCGAAGCAGCCGCATGGGCCGGGCAGGTCCTGCAGGCAGGAGAGGCCCAGGGAGCCAGTCCTGGCCTGGCCCTGGCGGTGATAGCTCGCGCGGTCACCCTGGACGAGATCACCCCTGCCCTCAACCTGGTGCCCCTCATCGGTGAGGGGCTCCTCAGCCTGGCCGCACACGAGGACCTCCTGCACAGCTCAGCCCTGCAGGGCTCCCTTGAGGATCTGGCCCGGGCACTGGACGACTGCTCCCGCACCCGGCATCTCCTCGCCCGCTACCTCCTGCAGCACGGCGACGACGAACCCTTCTACACCCTGCTGGCCGCCCTCCCCGGCGACTTCATCCTGCCCTACGCCGACCTATTGCACTGGATGGAACACTGGGGCCAACTCACCGCCATAAACGCGATCCGCGCCCGGCAGGCGGTCCGTTTCGCGCCTCCGGAAGACCGCGAGACAAAGGCCCGTGCCGATGCGTTGCGCCGTGCCAACCACACGCTCGCTGCCGCCACCGCGTTCTGGGACACCTACCAATACAACAAGCAAGAACGCGAAGCACGCGCCACAACGCAACACAAGCAACGGCGCTTCGATCCAGCCGCGTTGAGCATGGCTGTGGACGAGGCGCTTGCCGCCCGCGGCCCGGACGTCCTGACCGCATGGAACCGTGCCCTGGTCTGCCTGCTGCGCACACCTGACGGCTCACAACCGCAGCGCATGACCGGCATGCTCACCCTCGCCGACCAGGCCCCCTCACGGCCAGCAGCCGGCACCCAACAGGCCCGGCGTCTTGGCCAGGCAGCCCTACACCTCCTGACTGAGTCGCTGCCATTGACCGCAGCCAACTTCCGCACGGACTCCACAGCTCGTCCGCGGTCTACAGAACTCGCCGCCTTCGCCCTTATCGACAACCCGGCCGTGCTTAATGCCAGCCCCGCACACTGGGCCGGCTGGGTCGTCGCCCTGGCCCGCGACACCACCTACAACGCTCACGAACGCGAGATACAGCGCACCTGGATCCGACTTTGCATTCCGCGCGCCGGAGACCACCTGCACCCGCTGCTGCTGGACGCCCTCGACCACACCACCGACCAGACCCTGCGCGACCTGACCAGAACTCTAGGAAAAGACCCCTCCCTAGCACTCCGGCCCCTCCTTCACACCTGGGCACTGGACAGCGACCGCAGCCCCGAGCAGTGGTGGAACGTTCTCGACGAACTCGCCGCAGCCGGGGACACCGACGCCCTCAGCCACCTCGTACACGCTCTCGGCAATGACCCGAGCAGACGCGAGCCCGGCGCGCCGCAACGGCAACAGTGGCTGCTCGCCGCCCGCACCCTGCTCCGCCACGACATCGTTCGCGCTCACTGGCCTGCCCTACATCACGGCCTGAGCGACCCCACCGTCCTGGCGGAATACCGCGACCTACTCACCGACCTGTCCGCAGGACCCGACAGATGGCCCTTCAACCACCTCGGCGAAGACGAACTAGCTGATCTCTACACCCTCCTCCTGGACGATGTCGGCGTCGGACGCCTGCAGCGGCCCCTGTACAACGGCCTCATCCTGGACGAAGACCGCCTCGTCGACCTGCTGGATCACCTGCCGCGGATCCTCGCCTCCCGCGAAACGCACACAGCCGCAGCCGCCCTGCAACGGCTCGCTCTGGCATATCCGCAGGTATGGCAACTGCGCATGCTCGCCCGCAGCACAGCCCGCACGGCAGCAGACCACAGCGCGCAGCCCCTTGAGCCTGAACAGCTGATCCGGCTCGCCACCGACCACCAGACACGCCTCGTCCGCGACGCCCGCCAACTCCTCGACCTGGTCCGTGAATCCCTGGCCGCCCTGGAAGAAGACCTGCAGGGCTACAACGGAACCGCCGTCACCCTCTGGAACCGCGACCAGCACCGCTTCAACTCCACCACCCAGTGCTGGCCCTGCTGGGAAGACGACCTCAGCGACACCGTCGCCTCCTTCCTCCGCCGCGACATCGGCGGCCACCGCGTCGTCGTCAACCGGGAAGTCCAGGTACGACGCGACGGCCTGCCGGGCCTGCGCACCGACATACAGATCGAAGCCCCCGCGCCCGCCGACACCGGCCAGCACACCCTCAGAGTCATCATCGAGGCCAAAGGATGCTGGAACCCCGAACTGCCCACCACCGCCCGCACCCAGCTGCGCGCCTACCTCAGCGAACCCGACACCGCCGGCCTGCTCCTCGTCGGCTACTTCAACTGCACCCGCTGGAACACCAAGAAACGCAGCTGCCCCGCGACCAACCACGCCATCGACGATGTCCGCCGCGACCAACACGAGCAGATACGCCAACTAACCGATGACGGCACACTGCTGGCCGCAGCGCACGTACTGGACTGCCGGCTGCCCAGTGAGGACAGCGACTGGCGCAAGACGGACGAGATGGAGTAGACGCCCGGCCCGCCGCGGCAGTCCTCAACTCGAGCTGCATGTCCAGGCCGTCCGCACGCCGCGAGAGGACCAGGACCGCCCCCTGAACGATCACCATCGTCAAGGCACCGCAGGTCCGGCTGGCGCCCACCCTCTGACCCATCCCAACAGCCTGCGTCTGCGGGACCGCGCCTGTCCCGCGGCGCCACCCAGACCAGCGCCCGTAGCGTTGCCACGCCCAGGTTGCGGCCGCCGCGGACGGAGCCGCCCAGCACCTGCACCCGGCCCCCTCCCCTTGCGGCCCCGTCCGGAGAGGGGGAGAGACGGGCGGGCACGGGCTGGCAAGGGAGGGGAGAGAACCCGCGCTGGGGCCCGCGTGCGTGGGCGTTTCACACGGTAAACGTGTGGGGGAATGTCAGCGCCCTTCCATACGATCCTTTTGTGTCCTACCAATCGGCTCGTGATCTTCCTTCGTTCCGTGAAGCGGAACAGGCGCTGGCGGTCTTGCGATTCTTCCCCTCAGCGAGGGCTAAGGCCAAGGCTGTCAAGCAGCAGATGCTCAAACTCCAGCATCAGGTCGATGCCTTCTACGACCTGCTCAGCGAGAAGAACTGGATCCTCCACGACCATCTGTCGCTGACAGTGGTGGAGGCAATTCTCACCGATGCCCCTCAGGACGCGGACCGTGCCGAGGTCATGCTTATCGAGCACTACCACGATCGCGACCGGCTGTCGTTCATGATCCGCCTCCTCAGGAAGCTCCCCGCCATGCGCCGTCGACTTCCTTTGATCGACAAGGCGCAGGAGGACTACTTCGCTGGCCGCTACTACGCCTGCATCCATGTCCTGCTGAGCGTCATGGACGGCTTCGTCAACGAAGTCGAATCCGTACGCCGGGGCCTGCACGCCCGAGAAGCGAAGGACCTTCACGCCTGGGACAGCGTCGTCGGCCACCACCGCGGCCTCGCCCACGCCCACAAGACCTTCACCAAAGGCCGCAGCGCCACCCAGGAGGCGCCCGTGTACGAGCTCTATCGCAACGGCATCGTGCACGGCAGCATCCTCGAATACGACAACATCATCGTGGCGACCAAGGCATGGAATCGACTGTTCGCCGTCGCCGACTGGGCTTCCGCGCGAGAGAAAGAGCAGCAGCACAGCGCCGCTGGACCCTTCTCCTGGTCGGCACTGGCCGGACAGTTCAAAGACGCGGCCGCCTTCTTCGCGGAACAGGGGAAGATCAAAAGCATCGAAAAGCAGTGGACGACGCGTGAACACCTGCCGGGAACCGACGACTTCGCCAGCCACCCCGTCCGTGAGCGCACCGAGAGCCTGCTGACCTGGTGGAGGGACGGCAACTACGGATCCCTGAGCGACCTCCTCACTCAGGAGCTGCATACCAAGCACGGCAAGGCAGCACGCAGTGCGGTCCGTCGGGCCTACCAGGACTATCCTCTCGCCACCTTCCACGTCCTGGCCGTCAGGCACGACATGCCTGCCGCATGCACCGTTACAGCGCGACTGGACCCCGTCAGCGGCCCGCCAGCCACGGTGTCCATGCGGTGGATCAGAGAAGACGAGCAGGCTCACCCCAAGCCGGAGCCATGGCCGGGGGAATGGCGGCTATGGACGTGGGAGCCCCTGCACCTCTTTGCTCGCGCCAGCGACTGACGGGGCAGGAGCTTCCCAGGGCTGTTGCGTGCTCGTGAGCGAGGTACAAGTGCTAACTTTTCCCCTGCTCCAGCTCGCAGTGCCAGCACAGGGCGCCATGGGTCAGGTTTGGGCAACCCGGCATCCCACACACGGTTTGAGGCGGGTCACCTGCCCGTACAGGGACCGTCTCCTAGCCTCGCATCAGCGACTCCAGCACCAGGCGCGCTGGTGCTCCTCGCGGGCAATGCCCTTCTCTCCGATGAGATCATCCAACGGCACCGGAGTGCTGTGTGACAGATACCCAGTAGTGTCCCGCTGAGCCGTTCCTCTGCTTTTGGCGGGGGCGGCGGCCTTCCATAAGGGTGACTGCTTCTGCTGGCAGAAGCAGCTGGTCGTCTCCTGTCGGTGCACGGAACTACAGTCGTCTCCATGACCGATGCGACGTACGTGGCGGTATGGGTGCCGTACAACGATCCCAGCCGTCCATGGGACGAGGCTGCGGAACTAGCCATCGCTTGGGTACTGGAGCAGGCCGAGCATCTGGAGCAGAGACCTGTTCTGGTGACGACCTCCCAGGCTCAGTGGCGCCTAGGCCCGGTCACGATCGGGCAGTTCGCCCGTACATACGACACCGCCACCGCGCGTGGCAGCAGAGTGGCTGGGCAAGGCAGACCCGTTCTGGCCTACGCTCCTGGATACAGTGACATGTACCGTGCCATCTCCTACGCCAACGGTGGCGCGCTGGCGGTGGTTGAAAGCCAATCTGACCCGTTGATCGGCTGGGCCATGGAAGTGCAGGCTCTGGACCTCCTCAGCGGACAGGCGACGGCCGACAGCCGAACCGGAGCACAGCGAGCAGATCTCGAGTCCATTCATAGCTACGGCAACAACGGGTGGACGAGGGGATTCGGAGCCGACGGGGCTGCGAGGGTCCTACGGGCGCAGGACGACGTCCTGGAGGCAGATGTCATCCTTGGACACATGCTCGCCCGTGGGCATGACGAACTGTCACTTCAACGTCTTGCCAAGATCATTGAACAGGTCCGGTGAATCTGTCCCCAGCCCCGCTGCCTTTGGCGAGAGCTAAGCCGGGGGACAGCTGAGGGCCTCCCGGTCTGCTGGACGGGTGGCGACCTGGTCGGTCCGCACTCGCAGCGCCTTGTCCGCGAACTCGCCAGTGCCCTGGGCGCGTTGGGGATCCCACAGCCAGGTCTCGTCTCCGGTGGCGCCGAACGCGACGACCGGGTGGCCGGTGGGCAAAGGGCCTGGCTGCACAGCCGTCTTCATCGTGCCGAGCAGGATGACACAGACCCGCCGGGCGGGTATCCCGAAGAGGGGAGCGAGGTCGTGCCCGGCCGCGGCCTGTGCGGCAGTGCGCTTGGCGGCCGTGCTGGCAGAGGACAGGCCGCCTACCAAGGCCACCAGCATCATCAGCGCGGTAAGCGCGCCGACGGAGGCGATGCAGTAGGACGCTGGCAGACCCCCGTGACGTCCCGCACGGTCGGCAGGATGCAGGGACCCAAGGGGCCGGGATTCGGCAAAGATCGCGGACCAGCCGCATTTTCACAATCGAGCAAATGGCCTGGATGTCCAGATTCTCTGGACATTCGATATGGTGGTGGTGTGACTTCAACCGTCGACCTGCTCCGCGGCATGCTGGGCGAGAACGCGTACAAGGCCTTGGAGGCATTGGCCAGCACGGCCACGCCCCTGTCCGGCCGGAAGGTCGCGAAGGCTCTGAATGTATCTCCGACCACGGCGACAGCGGCGCTGGACAAGCTCCGAGAGGCCGGGTTCGCCACCGCAAGCCAGGTCGGGCGTGCCAAGCAGTGGCGCCTCAACACCGAAAACGACACGCTGCGCACCTGGTTGGAAGAGATCCGGATGAGTGCCGCCGACGCCCCCGCTCTCACCGGGATGAGCCCGTACGCGACAGGTGGTGGCGGCGTCACCTTTGAGCGCAAGGTCGCCGTCCAGTACCTTGCTCATCTGCTCCTCGGCGAGGGCGCTCCCGAGCTGGGCGACAGCCGGTCGGTCGTCAGCGTGGCCTTCCAGCAAGCACCGGAACACTCGGTTGACGACCTCGTCATCCACGCGGCGTGTGCCGACGAGCCGGAGCCGTCCCTGGTGCTCGCCCTCGCCGTGCGCCGCGCGCCTGACCTCGTGCAGAGCAACGAGTCGAGCAGGAAGCTCATCTGCACGTTCGTGCACGAGGTCGTCAACGCACCCGCCGACGGGCCTGAATACCGAGCGGCTCTGGTCGTCGCCGGTCCGCAAGAGCACGCGGAGCAGCTGGCGGTACTCGCCGCCGAGGCCGGCAAGCAAAAGGATGCGCCCAGCTTCTTCGGCCTCATCCGGACGCACCACAAGTTCCTCGGCGGCGTTCGGACACGGCTCACGCACATCGAAGAACTCGTCAGACTCGCACTGGCCACGCTCGGGACCGCTGATCCCAGCGTGCAGCTTGTCGAACAGCGCACCTGGGAACTGCTGTCACGGCTGACCGTGCTCATGCCCCGACTCGAGACACCGGATGAATCGGACTGGGCCCACGTAACGAACTCCCTGATCCCTGTGGCCCGCGGCACTGACCTCTACGGGGCTACGCGGTTGCTGGAACGGCTCGTTGCCCTGGCTGACGAGTACCCGCCGAAGGCGGCCACCGTCGACCTGAGTCTTCTGCGGCGCGATGCGCACCAGGTCCTCGACTCGGCCACACGCCGCCACCGGCAGGGATGGAGTGCACTCGGGCACCTTCACGAGCGTGCGCTTGCGTCGGTGCGCGACGAGATCGCTACCGAGGACAGTCGCACGGTGCGCCTTGACCGGAGCGATACGGCACGTCAGCTGCTCCAGCTCGTGGAGTCCCCGGCCGCGGCGGTCGTCGCGCACGGTGACTCCGGCGTGGGCAAGAGCGCCCTCGTCGTGCGCACGCTCGCCGACGCTGCACAGGACCCCGATTCCATGCAGGTGGCGTGCATCAACCTGCGGGATCTTCCCCCGACCACAGTGGAATTGGAGTCCGTGCTCGGCACCTCGCTCACCGCGCTTCTCGGCGAGCTGAGCGCCCCTCGGCGCCTGCTGGTCATCGACGGCGCCGACGCGCTCGCCGAGGGCCTGCGGAACCCCTTCCTCTATCTGGTTGACGCGGCTGGTCGGGCCGACGTCAAAATCGTGGCCGTCACGGCGAACGACGCCCAGCAAGTCGTCCGTGACACGATCAACGAACGCGGCGTCGGGGAGGTCGCCGGCTTCGAAGTACCACCGTTGACCGATGCCCAGGTCGCCGAAATCGTTGCAGTCTTTGACGAGTTGTCGACCCTCGCGGCGGACCCGCGCTCACGTGAGCTGCTGCGCAGACCCGTGGTGGTGGACCTGCTCGTCCGAGGAGGCGTGAGGACCACACCCCTCAGCGACGCCGATGCCATGCAGCAGGTGTGGTCGGGACTGGTGCTCCGCCGGCGTCCTGAACGCGGGACCCCGGACGCCCGGAACGTTGCCCTTCTCCGCCTGGCCGCCCTTGAACTCGGTCAAGGAGACCCCCTGGAGGTCGTCGGAGCGATCGATCCCACGGCGCTTGCGGGACTGCGGCAGGACGGGGTGCTGCGCACGGACGCGGACGACCCGTTCGCCATCGGCCCGCAGTTCGCCCATGACGAAGTGCGCCGGTACGCGATCGCCCGGCTCTTTCTCTCGGCCGGCCACCCCACGGCGAAATTGGTCGAGGCTGGCGTGCCGCGTTGGGCGCTCGGTGCCGCACGCCTTGCCTGCCAGACCCTGCTTGCCGCTCCCGTTACCCCGAAAGCCCCTCTGCGCGGCAGGTTCGCCCGCCTGCAGCAGGCCTTCGACGACCTGGTCGCGGCAGGCCATGGGGACCGCTGGGCGGACGTGCCCGGTGAAGCGCTCCTGACACTCGGAGCGCCCGACCCGGTCCTGCGCGAGGCCTGGCCCATGCTGCGCGCCGAGCCCGGTACCGGCCTGCGGCGACTCATCCGTCTCGTGCACCAGCGGCTACACAACGAAGCGGGCCTGGTGCGGATCGCCGCAGCTGAGCCGCTCATCGCCCTGCTCCTCGACGACGACGAACCCTGGCAACAGGGCAAGCACGTGCAGAACATGCTGCGGGACTGGCTCCACGCAGTCATCATCGCGGACACACCCGCCGGGTATCCGCTCCGGGTCAGGCTGCACAACCGCCTGCTTGCCGCCTGCGCCGCTGCCGACCGCCGGCTCAACGACGAGCAGGCAGCCGCGGCTGCGGCCCGGGCGGCCCAGTCGCCGGAGGAAGCCGAAGCCGAGCGCCAGTTCCTGGAGAGGCAGCGGCTGCTCTTCATGGGAGACAGCCGTCAGCGCGAGCGCCGTCGTAGACGTCTTGAGCTCCCCCGTGAGATCACCGATGAGCTCATGGTCGAACTGCTGGCACTGCTCGGCCCGGATCTCGGTGAGGACGGCGAGGCCGTTCTGCGCCGCGTTGCGCGCGACGCGCCGGCATGGGCCGGCCCCGCCGTCGAGGAGGTGCTGACCGGCCGGGCGCTGGCCATGTATCGGCGCGGTTTCCTTGCCGAGCTGACCGAGGCCTACTACCTCAACGAGGACCACGACGGGGCAGGGCTCCACGAGTACGGCATCCGGCGCCATAGCGCTCGCAGTCTCGGCATGGGCCCCCTTGCGGCCTGGTACCGCGGCCCGTTCATGCCGCTGTTCCGCTCTGACTTCCGTAACGGCGTCTCAGTACTGAACCGTATGCTCAACCACGCCGCACTGGTGCGCGCACGCACCCTCGCAGGCGGTCACCGCCACGACAGCGCCCGGATCGAGGACCACGACCTCGACGCCTACCGCATCGACCTCGACGTCGCCGGGGCGCGCCGGACCTACGTCGGAGACGGGCACGTCTGGCTCTGGTACCGGGGGACCGGCGTCGGTCCCTATCCCTGCATGAGCGCGCTGCAAGCGCTGGAGCAGATGTGTGACCAACTGGTCGAGGCGGACGTCCCCCTGACCACGCTGGTCGCCATCTTGCTCGAGGACTGCGAGAACCTGGCGATGATCGGCCTGGTCGTCGGGCTGCTCGTTCGCCACCTGGAACACGCCGACCGTCTGCTGGACCGCTATCTCACCGAGCCGGCGATCTGGAGGCTGGAGTTCGCACGTGTCGTCCAGGAAGCGAGCGGCTTGAGGGCAGCCACCGACGGACTGGCGGCACCCGAGCGCCGGCGCTGGTCGCTGCGGGAGGCAGCCATGACGATGGTGCTGCGCGCCGACGATCAGCGAACGGACGAGTTGCGACTGATCGGGCAACGGCTTGTCGCAACGGCCAGGCGACTGACGGAGGAAGAACTCGGCGAGCTCGACGAGGCAGCCGTCCAAGAACAGCTCGCGCCTGTGCGTGCCTGGGCCAGCAGCCTCGATCGCGGCACCTACCAGGCGCAGCAAGTGGAAGGAGGCCTGCAGCTCCAGAGCACGCCGCCCCAAGACGTCGTTGAAGCGCTGCAGGCCGGGAACGTCGAAACGGCACGCGCCCAGGAGGCCATCCGGCTGAGCGTCCGCTACTACATCGATCCCATGAACGGCAAGGACAACGCCGTCGACGCGGACGAGTTGGTCTCCGACCTGGCTTCGGCCCAAGACCTCCTCGAAAACCCGCCCGGCCTCGACCCCAGCGATCAGTGGGACGCACCCGCCGCGGTGGCCGCGACGGCACTCACCGCAGCCATCGTGGACGGCGTCGAGCTGCCCGTCGACGCACTGCGCTTCGCCGTCGACACACTCCTGCGCATCGGCGAGGACGCCGCACCATCGCGTCGATTCGAATCCGAGGACTCCTACTTCGAGCAGGGGGCGGACCGCATCGCCGCACAGGCACTGCCGCTCCTTCTTCTGCCCGCTGCTGCGGAGCTCCGCGCCCAGCTGGACGGCAAAGACGGCTCCACGACGTACCGTCAGGCCGTCACCGCGGCACACAAACTGGCGCATTCCCTCCCCAACGAGGTTCGTGTGCACCTGGCCCGCGGCCTCGACCATCTCTGGCCGGCTGCATGCACAGCCGGAAACAACACCTGCCACCACGAAACCGCCTTCCAGCTGACGGTCGAGACGATGCGCGACTGCACCCTCGGCGACTGGGACCCCGAGACTGGCCAGCGCGCAGTCGTCGCGCTCCACGATCCCGTCGCGCACTCGCTCGCCGCAGCCGCAGCCGACTCCATCTACGTAGACCGCCTCGACGCGGCGATCAGAGCCCTCGGCCCGGCGGCGACGGCGTCGAACTGCGTCTCGGCCCCCGCTGGCGAACTCCTCGCCGTCCTCCTCGCAACGCACCGCCGCGCGTTGCTTGCTTCCGAGCACGACATGGACAGCCGCGGCACCCACGCCCTGATCGCGGCGCGGGCACTGCTTACGGTGGCAAGCACGGGTCAAGACGCAGCCGTCTTCCAGCACATCGACGCCTATGCCGACAACGCGACGCTACTCGGCAGCTTCCTGTGCGCGCTGTCTTCCGCTGCCGAGGAGTCTGCGGACAGGGCAGCCACCGCGAAGCGGATGTGGCCGACCGTGATCGCCCATGTGATCGCGCTGCAAGCCTCCGGGCACAGGCCCTTCGCAGGGCGAAGCGAGTACCGCTCTGCCCTGGCTTCGCTCCTGCCCAACCCCGCCTCCGAAGGGGCTTATCTCTACCGGGAAGTTCAGGACGAGCCCATCGCCTGGTGGGAACCCCTGGCCTGGCAGGACACCGTCGCCCAGTGGTTGCCCCTCGCTCAGGGCCACGCAGCATGCGTGGATCAGCTCATCGGCTTCATCAAGCCCCTACCGGCCGAAGAGCAGGTACACATCGGCCTTCCCTGGGTGGCGAACCTTGTCCTCGCCAATCCCAGCCAAGTATCGAACCGCACTTACCTACTGACGTCATGGCTGATCGAACTACGCCAAACTGTGGCCGACGCAGGCATGCCAGCCGACTGGCAACGGGTAGTCGATGCACTCGTAGTTGCTGGAGTGTCCCGACTCGCACCGTACTCTGAGTAACCGCGCCGGGAGATCGGCCGACCCCGACGATCTGTTCGTCGAGGGCGCCGCACAAAACCGCGCCAAAACACTGTGCAGCGGCTGCGGCGTTCGGACCGAGTGTCTCGCCTACGCCTTGGACCAGCGCATTGAATTCGGCGTGTGGGGAGGCATGACCGAACGTGAGCGGCGGGCCCTGCTGCGGCGTCGGCCTACCGTGGCCTCCTGGCGACGCCTACTGGAGACCGCCCGTGCGGAACACGGGAGAACCCGCGGTGCCAAGGCTGCTGTCTCGCAGGCGAGTTGACACCGGTAACGCCCACGCCAGTGCCCCTGCGGCTGTTTGGCGGAGCCAACGGCCGGTGCGCCCGCCTGCCCCGAATGTGCACAGGGAGCCAGGATCCGCCCTGCGCGGTGCGGGTCTCTGACCCGGTACCCCCCGACGTGAGGCGTGAAGGTGTGTTCCCACCGCGCGAAAATGGGTACACACGTTCTATTCGGTGATGTCTCAAAGGGCGCACCGGGCAACGGCCGCGGTGATTGGATGCCGGTGAGGGCGGGCGGGCCGCCGGACCGTCGGCACGCAACGGACCGCGCACCGGCAACCGGCAGCAGGCGATGGAGGATTCAGGGTGAGTGATCGCAGCGCGATCGAGTGGACTGAGGCCACATGGAACCCGACGACGGGCTGTGACCAGGTCTCTGCAGGCTGCGACAACTGCTACGCCCTGACCTTGGGCAAGCGGCTGAAGGCGATGGGATCCGCGAAGTACCAAAAGGACGGCGATCCCCGTACCTCCGGGCCTGGCTTCGGCCTGACCCTGCACCCGGAGTCGCTCACGGTGCCCTACGGTTGGAAAAGCCCCCGCACGGTCTTCGTGAACTCGATGTCAGACCTCTTCCACGCCCGCGTCCCCCTCGACTACGTCCGCCGCGTCTTCGACGTGATCACCGACACCCCGCAGCACACCTACCAGGTACTGACCAAGCGGGCTCGGCGACTGCGCCTGGTCGCCGACCGGCTCGAGTGGCCCCCGAATCTGTGGATGGGGGTGTCGGTGGAGAGCGCCAAGGAACTCCCGCGCGTCGACGACCTGCGCCAGGTGCCCGCCGCGGTCAGATTCCTCTCCTGCGAGCCGCTGCTGGGGCCGCTGGGCGGTCTGGACCTGACCGGCATTCACTGGGTGATCGCCGGCGGCGAGTCCGGGCCGCGTTTTCGCCCCGTCCGGGAAGAGTGGCTCACCGAGATCCGTGACCTGTGCGATGAGGCCGACGTGCCGTTCTTCTTCAAACAGTGGGGCGGGCGCACCCCGAAGGCGGCAGGCCGGCACCTGCACGGGCGCACATGGGACCAGATGCCCCTTGTGCCGGCTACCGCACGCTGACCGTGCTGGCCTTGGTGATGCGGCCTCGCGGAACGACGAGGGCGAGATGTTCGTCCCGTAGATGTGTCACGGCCTTGGCGGCGTCCTTCGCCCGCCACTGCGCGGTCTCGGTCAGCAGCCACTGCCCGAGATCGCCCACGCCGATCGGGCCCTTCTTCACCCGCTCGTACACGAGGGCGACCAGCTCCGGGTCGATCACTTCCGTCTCCCACAGCGTTCCCTGCCCGATGGGCACCGCTCCGCGGCAGCGGGGGTCTTTGAAGCTCATGCCGTCGCTGCGGTCGACCGTCCACATCGCCTCCTTCATCACCTCCACCCCCTTGGGGTGGCGGGTGCCGAAGACGAGATGCAGCGGCTGGCCCGTGCGCGGGACAACCTGGAACTGCAGGCAGTACTCGAAGCCGGCCCGCTGCAGCGCGGAACGGAAAGCCTCCAGCCAGGCCCGCCACTGCTCATCGCTTCGCTGCACCGCCGCGGCTTTCTCCCAGAAGAGGCGGCCGCCGAAGACCTGATCGAAGATGTCGGCGTTGATGTCCTTGCGCCGGTTGAACCAGTTCGGCCCGAACGTGGTGATCACTTCGCTGCCGGGGTTGAGGGCGATGCGACGCATCAGCGACAGCGGCGTGTTGACGCTGCCCCAGCTGTCGAAGACACCGAGGATCGGCTGCCCCCAGGCCCCGGTCTCCGTCAGAATCCGCTCGCTGTCCCGGCCCGCCGCGCCCTGGTGGACGGTGACGCGTACCGGCAGCTTCTCCAGCGGGCCGAAGCGGTCAACCAGCAGCTGCCGCAGATGCTCATAGCGGTCCCGGCGCTTCTCGATGAACACCAGCTGCACACGCTGGGGGGAGAGCCCCATCCGGTCGGCAGCATCATGCTCCAGCAGCCGCTGCAACGCGAAGACGGGCGAACCGTCCTCGCCCGTCTCATACCGTCCCGGCCCGGCAAAGGCGTCGAGCAGTGTCACTCTGCTCCAGCTGCGCACACCGTGCGGCTGCAGCATGATCGGCCACCATGCGTCGTAGTACCGCCGGTAGAGTTTGTGTTTCGCTGCCGTGGCAGGCTCCAACGGCCATAACAGACCCACCCGTTCCCCCTCGCTCCGACGGTCATCCTTCAATCACATGCCGTACCAGATGGTGAACCGCACGCCAGGGACCGACAAGAGGGCCCCTCGTCACCGGTACACCACACCGCCGATAGATCCGGTACCAGGGCCCGAGCTGCCGCCACGATGCGAGGCGAATTGCAGTCCCGGAATCCGGCCTTCACCAGGAGCTCTCCGGAGCCCAGGGCCAGAACAGCAGGGGCCCGGGGCCACGGCCGACGACGGCCCGGCCGTGGCACCGCTCCCAGTCAGACAGGCTGCTAAGCGGTGCCCCTCCGAACCTCAATCGGATGTCGGCGCGAGCCGTGCGCCGGTCAAATCCGTCCCCAACTAGGCAGGTCTACCGGGGTCCGCCGAGATGGGGGAGCCGCTTTGTGTCGATCGGCCGCAGGACCGCTCCGATCCGGCCCTCGATCCTGCGTACGAGGTCTTCCTCGGTGCCCGCCGCCAGTGGGACGACCATCAGACGGGTCCACCGTGCGGCCCGTCCAGACAGCACATGTTCCTGGACGCGGTCACCGACCGAGCCGTCGCGGATCGTGCTCCCGGTGTAGCGGATGATGTTCTCGAAGTCGGCGGCAATGTAGATCCCCGTCGAGAATGCCGTCCAGGCTCCACCCTCGGTGATCTGCAGGATCGTCGAAGCGGCAGGGATGCGTCGCAGCAGTGCGGATCCGGCGAGATCGCACGCGGTGTCGTAGTTCTCCGGTGTGAGCGTGCACGCAAAACGCCTCGGCCTCATCGGGCCTCACCGCTCTGGTCCCGGTCGGCCCGCATCCGGCCGGCTCGGCGGCGCGCGCCTCGCCATTCCGAGACAAGGTCGGTGATCTCGGTGAGCGTGGTCCGCACGTTGGGGTTCTCGTATCCCAACGTGTCCACCAGGGCCATGCCGTTCTGGTCGGTCACCTCGCCGACCCTCTGAGCTGCGGCAAGCAGGTCGTCGAGGTGGTCCTGAAACTTCGCGAGCGCCGCCGAGAATTGGTCCTCCGGGCTCTGGTGCGTGATGCCTTCCCCGTCGGACAGATCAGTGAGTTCGTGCAGCCGCTCGGGGGTGAGAATCTCGGCGTCCGTGATGACATGGTCCTGCGGCATGGTGCCGTCGGCCAGTTCCTGCGGGTCCCGTCCGGCACGGCCGTCCAGCACGACCTGGCACAGTTGCCGCAGGCCGGCATCGGTCTTGGTCAGCTGCCGCATGATCTGCTGGGGCTCGGTGTTGCTGCCGCGGCGACCGAACTCGGAGCGGGTCAACAGCTGGGTGCGGCCCCCGACCAGGTAGTAGCTGGCAAGCGCGGCGAGTTCGGCGGTGGCCGGGCCGGCGGCGTCCCCGTCCTGTACGAGTTCGCGGAGTGCCTCAGACAGCAGGTCGATCGGGGTACGGCAGGTCAGCTCGACTCCGCGCAGGACCGACCAGCGCCAGGTCCGCTCGAGCGCGGACCGCAGGGAGGTAAGCCGCTTGTCCGCGGGGAAGCTCCGCAGGGCGACCTCGGCGGCCAGTTGAGTGCGCTCCTCCAGCTTGGGCTTCGTGCCGGTGAGGTCGGCGATCGCTTCGTTGACCGCACGGGCCTGGCGCTTGTTCGGGTGAGGGTTGAGGGCCCCGCAGGCCAGGACGGCGACCTGGTCGGGAAGAAGGTTATGCACGCGCTCCGTGCCGTCGAGGATGTTGCGGACCTCTTCGGCTGTCATCCCGCCGGGAACGGGAAGCAGTTCGCGTTCGTAGAGGTTGTCCACCGCGGCGTTCGCCTTGGCGTTCAGCGTGGTCGCGGTGGAGAAGGTCATGGGCGGCGCCATGTGCAGGTGAGCCACAAGCCGCCGCCGAGCCCGGTCGAAAGCCCGGGGGGCCGAGAAGGCGATGATCACCCGGGCGTTGGGCATGATCGAGCAGCGGACCTTGCGGGCCTGCTCGCCGGTGACGATGTCGCTTCCGGCCCAGTCCACAAGGTCCTTGAGCAGGTTGATCGCGCGACGGCTGCCGGGGCGCAGGTTCCAGGCAACGTCCTTGAACGTGATGCCGAGGCCCTCGTGGGCGGCGACGGTGCGGCCGAAGCCATCCGTGGACTCCAGCCTGGTCACCGTGCCCACGTCGCTGGTCAGTTGGACGGCGCTCAGCCATCCCGGTGTTTCGATTCCGCGGTCCATGATGGAGCCGACGTGCGGGTTGTTCGCCACCATGTCGGCGATCCGCGGGGCCATCGCGTCGATCATCTCGTCGACCGAGTCCATCTCGAAGGTGAGCAGTGCCTCCCCCTCGATTGCCCCGAACCGAGGCATGCGCATCGTGCCGCGGGCGTGCTCGTCCTCGAACCGGATGTTGTCCGGCGACGGCAGGATGCGCCAGGTCACGACATCGAACTCGATGTACGTAAACTCCTCGGAGCCGAAGCGCTGAGTCTTCGGCGAGCGCAGAGCCCGGCGAAGCTGCTGTTGATCGGCAGCTGAGGCGGTCAGGACCTCGGCTATCGTGGGGCTCAGGCCGGCCGCGACGCCAGCGGAGATGCTTTTGTCGAGCACCGCCTTCGAGGCGGGCGGGCGCAGACGCGCGCCGATGAGTCGGTGATCGACGATGTCGGACTCGGTGAAGGAGGGAAGCGGCGGCTCGATGGCCAACGCGGGTGCTTGGGACACAGGGGTCTTCCTCAGTCTCTCGACCTGCTCACCGCTGTGGTCAGCAGAGGGCGAGGGCTTGGACCTGACTCGGCACCGTGCCCCCACCTGCCCTCCCGGCCGGGTGGCCGTCCAGGGTTGTGGCGCACACCGCCCAACTCACCGTTCCTTCAGGACACCCGCCGATCAGTGACGGGTGGAGCCTTGGTTAGACCGGGCCATCTTGATGACAACGGCCTTACTGGAAACGCGAACTGACGATAATGCAGCTAGCCGAAGAGGTTAGCGTCGCCGCGACTGTACGCGCTACCCGAGGCCCGACGCCGGCCGTAGTCGGGCCCCGATGGTGATGCCTGGGATTGTCCGGAACGTCGCACGGCGCGGGGGAGTGGCGGCCCTGTCCGTACGCAGCGGGTGAAGATCCGCCGCTGTCAGTGCCTGCCTCTACTCTGCTGGTTGGGCAGCGCACGGGAGGCGTTATGGCGGATATGACGGCGGGCATGCACGAGTTCTGGCCGCACGTTCTGGAAGCGGTCAAGAACCGGCGACGGTTCACCTGGATTCTGCTGGAGCAGCACACGGAGGTGCTCTTCTACGACGGCGCCACCCTGACGCTGAGCGCGCCGAACCAGGGTATATACGACCACCTCGTTAACTCGGGCGGCTGCGACGTGCTGGACGAAGCCCTTGACCAGGTGCTCCACACCCGGCCTGCCGTCGAACTGGTGGTGGAGGGAGGGGCGCCGCTGGCCCTTCCGAGCTCCACGCCGGAAGGCCCGGCGACGGAGGTGCGGGTGTCCGTAGCCGTCACCACCTCTGAAACCTCGAGCGAGCCAAGCGAAGCAGCGACACACACGCTGCATCGCGTCCTGGCCCAGACCGCGTTCCTCATGCATGAGCAGGGCAACAGCCAGGCCGCGGCACTGCTGGCCGACGTCGAGGACGTGGAACTGGTCCCCGGCAACCGGTTCGGTGACTGGCAGGACGCTGTACTCATCGTGCCGCCCTATCTCGTTCCCCGGTTTACCGAGACCGTGACCGCAGCCATCCAGCCGGTGTTCGAGCATGTGGCAGGACGGCACGGTCTGGAGATCGGCGGGGTCACTGCCGCGCCGGCGCTGCCCGACATCGGTGACGACTGGCGGCGGATACTGCAGGAGCGGCTGGCCAAGGGAGCGGCGTCCAACCAGGCGTCGAGGACCCGCGCCAAAGGAGTTACCCCCGGGCTCAGCAAGGAAGGCTTCGTCTTCGACTCCCGCGAAGAAGTGCTCGTCTACGAGGCACTGAAGAGGGCGCAGGCGACGCTGCCCCAGGAGTCCACCATCTCCGTCTTCCCACTGCCGATGGGACGCGTCGGTGTCGGCAACGCCTGGACGCCGGACTTCCTCGTCACTGTCGCCGGCAGGGTGGGGATCATCGAGGTCGACGGACCCCACCACCGGGGGCGCTTCGGCGCGGACACCACGCGCGACCGGCACTGGCGCAACAGCGGGATCGTTCACATCGAACGCATCCTCGTCGAGGAGACCAGCGCCGACGCTGATCTTGACGCGCTCGTCCGGCAATTCCTCACACGGCTGCGTGAATACCGCTGACGCCTCCCTCGGTGCGATGGGGCGGGCAGAGGACCCCACCCCTACTTTTCGTCTTTCTGACGTAAAGTAGGGGTGGGCCAGGCCGACCGGTAACTGGCACCTTGCCGTGCCGATACCCGGAGGTCGTTGATGGAGACCATGGAACCGCACGTCCAGCTCGCATTCGCCATGCACGCCGCACCCGGCGCCTACGCCGTGCTCCTCGGCGCGGGCGCCTCGATCGCCTCCGGCATGCCCGCCGCGTGGGACGTCCAGCAAGACCTCATCCGCCGTGTCGCCGCCGCGGAGGGGGCCAAGGAGATCGGCGATCCGCACACCTGGTACCGGGAACGGTTCGGCCGGCCCGCCACCTACGACACACTCCTGGCCACCCTCACCAGCACCCCGTACGAGCGCCAGATACTCCTGCGCTCCTACTTCGAGCCCGACGAGCAGGAGCGCGAAGAAGGACGCAAACGGCCCACGGCCGCCCACCACGCCATCGCCCGGCTCGCCGCCGCGGGCATCGTGCGCATCGTGCTGACCACCAACTTCGACCGGCTCGCCGAGACCGCGCTGCGCGAGGCGGGTATCGAACCGACCGTGGTCGCCCACGCCGACGACATCACCGGCCTCGCTCCGCTCCACACCGTCAAGTGTCTGGTCGTGCATGTGCACGGCGACTACCTCAACCCCACGAGCATGCTCAACACCCCCGAAGAACTCGAGCACTACGACCCCAAGGTGGATGCGCTACTGGACCGTGTCTTCGACGAATACGGCCTGGCCATCGCCGGCTGGTCCGCCACCTACGACCCCGCCCTGCGCAACGCCCTGTCCCGCTGCACCACGCGCCGCTTCGCCACCTTCTGGACCGATCCCCGTCCGCTGTCCGAAGCGGCCCAGGACCTGCTGACCCGCAGGGCCGCCACCTACGTGGCTGCGGACGCCGACACCTTCTTCGCACAGAGCGCCGACGCCGTCGATGCGCTCAACGACATCGCACGTGAGCACCCGGTCAGTACCGCCGTCGCCGTGGCGTCCGCCAAACGCGCCCTGGCCGGCACCCGGCAGGCGATCTCGCTGCACGACACCCTTGGCAGGGAGTTCACTCGCATCACCAATCTCCCTATGCGCCAGGGTCCGTGGAACGTTGCCGACGAACGAGCCGAGTACGTCCACCGCCTCGACACGCTCAGCGCCGAGATCGAGCGCCTGCTCGCCCTGGTGGCCACCTGCGCCTACTGGGGCAGCGATGAGACCGACCGCTGGTGGATCAACGACATCGAACAGCTCGCGGAACCCAGCCGCGACGGCGGCGTGACCTCCCTTCTCAACCTCGTGCGTGCTCCCGCCGTCATGGTCACCCACGCGGCGGGTGTGGCCGCTCTCGCCGCTGAACGATGGCGAACTGTGGCCCGCATCCTCACCGAACCCCACACGCCAGACCCCTACGCGAACGGCAACCCTGCCGCCCCGGTCGCCGTCCTCCTCGGCCCAGGCGCCGTGCTCGCCCAACGAAACGCCTCCGAGCATCTCTACCAGCAGCTTCGCCCCGTCTTCACCGAACACCTGGCCCTCAGCCCGACCGCCTACACGGATGCCTGGGAACGCTTCGAACTCCTGCGGCTCATCGCCGTGTACAGCGCAGGCCGCGGCCTGGACGGAGCTCTCCAAATGCGTCGGACGGGCGGGATGGACGCCTACCGGCCCCTCGCGGCCGCATGGCTGGAACGGCAGCTCACCCGTTCCCCCGAAGGGCACCCACTGCTGGCCGAGGGATTCTGCGACGGCGATATCACCAAGCTGAAGGATGCCCAGAAACGGTTCCTCGAAGACTTCAACAGATGGGCCACACGCCTCGCCTGGGGAGCGGAATAGCCCCACTCCGGACGCTCACCTCTCGTGTCAGCCCGTGGCCGGGGCAGGCCGACCACCAGGCAGGCGAGCGTAGGGACCCACGGCCACCCCCCTGCGAGCGCCCGATCCCGCCGACCGGGGATGCGCGGACACGTCATTCAGGAGAACTTTGTCCGCTACGGCCGCCCGCTCGGCGCAGGTGCCGTCGGGCGGCGTGCTTCACGCGACCCGACTCGTCTGACTCCAGTTGGGCCCTGCCGAGGAGAAGGGTCAACTCGTCGTACACGCCTTCCGGATCTCCGGTCTCCAGGATCAACGAGACCGTGATGTCCAGAGCCTGGTCGATCTTTCCGTCGGACTCGCGCCGGGCCTGCTCGATCCGCCTGAGGTTGCGGGCGATGTTCGGCCGGGCGGTGGCGAAGGCGGCGGGGAGCCTGCCGAGTGCATCGGACAGGTCCCATCCCTTGGGCACCATGTAGGACCGCTCCTCACCACGTCCCTTGACCACCGGCTCGGTAATGAGCGGGCCCTCGGTGTGCTCGACGTTCATGCGTAGCTTCGAGCAGGACCGGTACAAGGCGGTCAGGTCCGGGTCGTGGTCTTCGAGGATGATCTCGGCCACGGTGTAGCCCATCGTGCGAAGGAATGAACGGCTGAGCATGGCGGCGCCGTCGAGGGAGACCCGTTCCAGGTCGTAGGCGACGGTGAAACGGTCGCCGTCGCGGCTGACCATGATGGCTTTGTCCTGGATGGCGGTGCCGAGTCGGATCCCCACGGTGACGTCGTTGAGCTGGGAGAAGGAGATGGCGGTCATGCCTCCACCCCCGGGTGGGTGGGAATCCCGCGCACGGCGCGGAGCCGCTCCTCGGCCTCCGCTACGTCCTGGACGCGGTCGTCCACGATGCCGATGATCACCTGCAGCAGGTCGTGAGCGGTCCGACACTGCGTATCGCCGTGCAGTTCAGCGAGCTTGGACAGGCCGATGCCGGCCTCGATCACCAAGGTGGCGACACCGTCGTAGGAGGTGGCCATGGCGCGGAGTTGCTGCCAGGTCGGGGGAGGGCTTGTTGTGGTGCGGAGACCCGCAGGACCGGCGGATGCCGCGGGGGTGCACTGGCCGGAAGGGTTGGCGGACGTCGGTGACGTCGGTGTGAGCGTGTGCACGGATCGGGCTCTTTCCTGCTTGGCTGTTGGAGGCTTTCGGACGGCCCGTCAGTGGCCCGGGAAGTGTTGCGTTCCGCGGACACCGGGGACTGGAGAGGCGCGGGGGAGCGAGGGGGCCGCGGTCGAGGTACCGCTCGTGGGAGGGGACGGAACAGGTGTTCCAACCGGGGCGCCGCCGGGCGCACCGGCTTGAGTCCCGCACCTCTGGCAGCCCCAGCGCGCCGGCTCCTTCCGCTCCGCGTTCGAGGTCACTACTGGCTGCCGACCGGCCCTGCCGACGAGCGCCGGACTGCTGTGGCGTTCCGCCAGTCGGCGATCGCTGTGCCGTCCGGGTGCGGCCCGCGGACATCGGCCGCACCCGGGCGTCCGGTTCAGGCCGCCGCCGGCGGCACCGCCTCTGCCTGATCGAGGGACGAGAGGAGAGGGAAGGCGCAGTCCCCGGGGCGACGACCCAGCCGCTGCACGGTGACTGCTGCCAGCAACGCCAAGCCAGGACCGGTAACCGCAGAGCGCGCCGTCCCCACGTAGTAGATGCCGTTCTCGTCGGGCTCCACGTCCACACGGTCGATGCCTACGACCAGTGCGGCGCAGTAGCCCCACAGATCCGTACGCAGCCCGCTGGGAAGGTCGGCGCGGACCCAGACCAGGGGATGGGGCGCACCGTGCCCGTCGTAGCCGATGGTGACCGCGGCGCCGACGCCGTCGGGGAGCGGATACGCCTCTGCGGGGATGTCCTCCGCCACACCGTTCAGCTCGTTGGTGATCATGTCGCGCAGTGCTGCGATCGCGTCCTCGTTGCGCCGCCACCCGTGCAACGGCGCGTAGACGGAGCCGTCGTAGAGGTTGCGCACGTCCGTGATCCTGGCCAGGCGCCCGTCCCGGGGATCCTCCTCGCCCGGACGAGCGAGGGTCTCGCTGAAGCTCACGTTCAGCTTCGAATCCAGCACGATGGCGGCCCACCCATGCTTGATGTACTCCGTGAAGAGCAGCCGGACCAGGCGTTCCCTCGACTTGCCGGGCAGCCCGGGGACCGTGACGACGAGGAGTCGGCCGCGGTGGGCGATGAGCAGCGCCTGTTCGTCGTCGTGCAGTTCCCGCTCGAAGGCCTCCGCGCCCAGGGCGTTCTGCAGAACTTCGACGGGCAGGGCCCACGCGTCGTGCGCGCGCAGGGGGTACCGGGCCTTAGCCGATGCCTGGGCGGGCCTTCGAACCGGCTCGGCGCTGACCTGTTCCTGGCAGGGACCGACATTGGTCGTAACGGCGCGCAGCGAATTGGACGCCACGATGTCTCCTTCCGCCGGGGAGTTGGGTTAAAGCCAGTCTTGGCCGATACCGCATGCGAAGCCGCGTAGAGTAGGAAAACCTCTTCTCGTATGGCCTGTTGCAGCCAGGCTGGGGACCCCTACAGCACCGCCGAGCTGCCGAGGGCCCTGCGCACCGTCGATGCGGACCAGGAGCGGATTCCGCGCAAGCGGAGCCTGACCCACGTGCAGACCGTGGGCGAGGCCAACGCGCAGGCAGCCTCCCCCGACGGCTGGTAGACGCAGGATGGGCCGCCTTTCCCTTCCTTAAACTGCCCGACCACATGCAACCTGGGCCGTCCTATGAAAGAGAGCCCGACACGACCGAGTCCGCTCTCTGGGACTCGAGGACTCTCCGTGAGCAGCGCGCCTGTTCCCCTTCGGTCTCCGCTGTCGTACAGCACATCAACGGCCGCGTCCGGAAGGCGATCAGGGTAGGGGAGGGCCGCCGCATCCCATCCCCGCGGAGGGCTGATGAGGCAAGCCGGGCACGATGACGCACCTCGACCTCACAGACCAGCCCTGACCTGCTGTTCTTCCGGACACTCTCGCCGCGGTGACGGCGGTGACGCACTTTCCCCCATCTCTCGCTCTGGGCTCCCTGTCCCAGTCCGTCGGGAGTGAGTCCACGGGCCGGACCGGCCACCGTGAAGATGACCGGGCCGGATCCCAGCGGCCGGCACGACGGCCGGCTTCAGGAGCACATGGCACGCGAGGGCACCTCTGGCGCCGGGGCCTGCGGCGAGTGTCAGGCCTCGTCGAAGAGGCCTTCCTGCGTTCCGTGCTGGTCGGGAGAATCCGGCTCGGATTCCAAGGTTGCCGGATCGGTCAGGGCCTGACGCAACGCTGTCCGCAGGGCGCGCAGTGACCGCCGGGCACCGAGCAGGACGTCGTCCCGTGCCGAGCGGTCCGGCTTGCGATGGCAGGATGAACGCATGCCCGAAACCCCCGAAAGCCTCCATGCCGACGTGCACGGCGACACGGTCATCGATGCCGACCAACTGGTCCGGATCACCTCACTGCACCGGGGGTTTCTCTACCAGCACCTGTACGCGGCAGCCTGCCTGCTGCGCTTCAAGACGGCCGGCATGCACCGGCTGCTGGTAGAACGCGACGAGGACCTCGAAGCCGTCCTGCCCGGACGCCACCTGTACCTGCAGGTCAAGACCCGCAGCCGGCCCCTGCAGTGGGGAGCATCAGCGGCGCGGTCGACGGCTTCGCTGCGGTGCGTGCCCGCCACACCGAGGGCAAACGCTCAGGGCAGCCGCAGCTGGTCATCGTGGCCAACATGCCGCCCGGCCCGCAACTGGCCGCGAAGATGGAGGCGGCCGACTGGCCCGGCGACGTCACCGTCTTGACCCCGCAGGCGGCCCCGCCGCAGGAGTGGCTTCCCCCGGCCTGGAGCGATCTTGAGGAAGGCATCGCCTGGTGCACCCGCGAAGCCGCGCAGGTTCCCTTCTCCTCCCTGGCGCCGCTTACCCTCGTGTGGAAACTCGCCGCCCGCGTCGTCTATGCCTGCACGGGCCACGGCGACCAGGCCTTCACCGCCGACACCGTCGAGGACCTGCACGAGCAGTTCGTGAAGGAGCTGCAGGCCTTCCCGGTCCTCGCTCATGACTACCTGCCTCAGGCCGACGAGCCTGACCTGCTGACCGACGAGCGGGTGCGCTTGATCACCGGCTTCTCCGGAGCGGGGAAGACCGCCTGGGCCGCCCACGCCGCCCAGCACTGTCCCGAGCCCCTCACCTACTTCGACACGGCCGCGCTCGCCGCAGACGCCGTCGCTGGCGGCCTCGCCCGTGAATTGGCGGCCCAGCACCTGAATGTCGAACAGCGCACAGGTCTGCCGCATGCCTCCGGCCTCGACCTCCTGCGCGCCGTCCACCAGCACCTGACCGGCACACCGGTAGCCGTGGTCCTCGACAACGTCCACCGCCTCAGTGCCGCCGAGCTGAGGCAGATCACCCAAGCGCTGCCCACCGCCCGCCTCGTCCTGCTGGGCCAGCCGCGCCCCGACCAGACCACCCTCACCGCGCACCTGGGCATCACCGGCGAATCCCTCAACGGCTGGAACGCCGACCGGGTGGCCCAAGTCCTCGCCAACGCCGGGGCTCCCGCCGACGTGGCCACCGTCACCCGCCTCATGACCCTCACCGGCGGCCTTCCCCTCTACGTCCACAACGCCGCCCTGCTGGCCCAGAACCACTACGCCCACGACACGGCCCGCATGTGCCAGGCGCTCACCGACCGCCAACACACCGCTCCCACCGCTCAGGACCTCATCCTCGAAGAGACCTTCGAGGGCCTGGCCCCGCAGGCCCAGACCACCGCTTCACTGCTCGCGCTGGCCGAGATCCCGCTCACCGAGGACGAGCTCAGCCGCCTCGCCAAGGAAGCCGGCCTCGGCCCGAGAGACTGCGCGCGAGGCCTGCGTACCCTGGCCGGCCTCGGCATCCTCCAGCGCACCGGAGACGGCCTGACCACCCTGCATGACGCCACCCGCGCCCTCGCGGCCGACTACACCCCTCACCACCCCGACACACAGCACCAGCTCGACCTCACCCTCAGCGGCATCCTCCACAACTCCCTGACCAGCGGCAGCTCTTCGCCCGGGCGTCTGGCCCGCTGGGCACGCCTGCTGGCCCGCACCGAGCAGACCGATCAGCTGCTGCCGCTCGCCAGCCACGACTACTTCTCCGACCAGCCCTTCGCCGCGGACCTCAAGCCAACCCTGCATACCGTGGCCGCCGACCACGACGCCCGGCCCATCGACCGCTTCGACGCCCTCAACGCCTTGGCGACCCTGGCGCTCGACGCCGACGACACATCGGCCCACAGGCAGCTCACCGCCGAGCTCACCGCTCTCGCCGACGCCCACCAGGAGCAGTGGGGCATCAGGGAGACAGTGGTCCTGGCGGGCCATCAGATGCACCAGCACGCCTACGACCGCGACATCCCAGCGCTGAACGCGACCTACCTCGCGGCCCGCTACCGCCCTGCCGAAGAACAGCACCGCCCGGCGCATCCTGCGCTACAACCAGGCCAAATGCCTCTACCAGGCCGGACGCTACACACAGGCCGACACCATCGCCCTCGACCTGGCCGAGACCTACATGGCGCACTTGGGGCTCGACCCCGGCGAGATCGTCGGCGCAACCGTTGAGGAGGTGGCCGCCCTCCTGGAGGCCGACGCTGACCTGGACGACTGCAAGCGCCTCGCCGACTGCCTGTCCCTGTCCGCAGGGTGCAAACGGCATCTGGGCCGACCGTTCGTCCTGGCCGCGGCACACGCCATGAAGTTCTATCAACTGGCCCAGGCATGGCGGCACTTCGTTCACGTCGGACAAGACGTCGCCGACGACCTCGTCGACCTCGGCGACCTGCAGCAGGCCATGAACATCCTCGACGGCGCCCTGCTGCCCGCAGCCCAGCACCAAGGACTGGCCGACCTCGTCATCGCGGTCCGCGCCCAGCGCGCTGTCTTCCTCGCGCGCACCGGCGATTTTGCCGCAGCGCGCACCGAGATCGAAAGCCTGCTCCACTACAACCTGCCGCACCACCAGGCGCAGGAGATCAATAAGCAGAAGGACCTGATCGAAGGCCTGGCACGCGGGTGAACAGCCTATACAGGGCGAACTCAACAAGTGCCTGACCTGGCCTGGGACACCGCCGCGGCAGCACCCTGGTGGCCTGCGCGGTGCGCTGACGCAACTCGCCGGGACACGCGCAGAGTTGCGGCCCCAGCTGCAGATAGCGGCCAGGGCCCGCCTGGCAGTCTTCCCGGCTCAGGCTGGTGGAACGCTGCCGTCCAGAGCGGCGATGCCTGCGGGGCCGGCGATCCAAAGGCGGTGGCTTTCACCGGTATATCGGTGGGCGAGGCCGGTGACCGGGGCGGCGGTGAGCAGGGTGTGGACGACGTCGCGGGTGTGCGGGTCCCACAGCTGCACGCCGGTGCCGCCGCCCGTGGCGAGCAGGGGGCGCTGACCCCGTGCGGTGACGGCGGTCAGCGTGCTGATCGGTGCAGGGGTCTCGAGAGTGGCATACGCGGACATGTCGTCCCACAGGGTGACCTGGTGGCCACCCGCCACCGCCAGCAGCGGGCCGTGGGACGCGCGGGGGAGCGAGGCCATGAGGCGGGCCGAACCCCGGCCGGGAATATGGCCTTCGGTCAGGAACTCTCCGGAAGCCAGGTCCCAGAAGAGCAGAACGTTGCTGGCGCCGCCGACGATGACCTGGCCGCGGCGCGCGCCCCGGTCCCAGACATACAGGCTGCCGGGCGGCCATGTCTGTTTCCACCCGGTGGACTCCGAGGGCATCTGCCAGATGGGCACTTGAGGCACGTGCCAGACCAGGTCGCCGCCGGAGGTGAACAGGTGCAGGCCCTGAGGGTCGGCAACCACCAGGGCGGGGGTGCCGTCGGGCAGTGCGGCGGTGCACCACGCCGACCGTGCTGCCAGGGGCACGGTGCCGACGGACTGCTCCTTGCGCACGTCCCAGGCGGTGATCTCGGTCTGCGTCATCACGGCCAGCAGACTGCCGTCCGCCCGGCCCGGGAACGGCTGAAGAGAGTGCACGGACTCGCCGGGCAGTTTCGACCACAGGAGACCGCTGTCGGTGTCCAACAGGACAGCCCGTCTTGACCGGACACCGGCGAGCAGGCCGGGGGAGCGGCCGTTGGCGAGCAAGTGCAGGTTCCGCAGATGGTCGGGAGCCCGTGCCGGCCGGCCGCGCTGGCCGTCACGGGTGGCTGCCGCTGCGCGGGAGGCCGCGGTGAAGGGCGCGGCCAGGCGGATTCCCCCCTCTCCCACTGTGGCCACCGTCCACGACCTGTCCCTGCCCTGCGGCACGCCGGCAACCGCACGGATACCGTCGTCGGTGACAGTGCCCAGGCGGTAGCCGTCGGCGGGAGACCGGGACAGATCGTGGAGACGGATGGTGAGGCCGTCTTTGACACCCAGCACACGGTGGCCGTCAGGTCCGGTGAGGGCGTACAGATCCTGTGCCGACCCGGCCAGGCCTGAAAGCCGCTGGCCGCTGTAGGGGTCCCACACGTACATGCCGTACTTGAACCCGTGCGGTGTCACCAGCACGTCATGCCCGTCGGGGCCGCGCACCGCAGCCAGGGCGCGGCTGGTGAACTGGTGCGGCAGCGCCAACTGCCGCACGTGCGGGGACTGCGGGTCGCACACCATCACACTGCGTGCCTGCGGGCCGGGGTAGGCCAGCATGGCGGGCTCACCCGTGCCGTGCACCACCACGAGGTCGGCCGTCCGCGGGGGTGCCACCTCATGGGGCAGCTTGTGCAGCTGTCCCTCGGCGGGCCGCCACAGCCAGATGCGGTGGTCCGCCAGGATGGCGATGAGCCACTCCTCATCGCCGTCCTGGAGCACCCGGACCGCTTGCAGCCCGCGCAACGGCGTGCCGTGGGACGCCTGCACCGAGGCCAGGCAGCGGCCCGAGAGTGGATCCCACACCGCCGCGCTCTCGTACGACGCGGTGGCCAGGAACGTCCGCCCGCCGCGGCCGGCCACCACCGCCAGGTCCCGTATCTGCGGGATACGGATGTGGATCAGCCGTTGGCCGGTGGCGCTGTCCCATACGTCGACGCCCCCACCAGACGCCGCGGCGACCATGGCCCGTCCGTCGGCGGTGCCAAACGCGGACAGCCCGCGCACCGATCTACCCACCGAGCCCAGGACATTCGTTCTCGACCGCCACTGCGACCAGGCCGTCGTCCACGCTGGCCGAAGAGGGGAGAAGTCCGCCTCGGGCAGCGGCAGCGTCCCCTGTGCGTCCGTCAGATCGCTCAGTGCCGCACGCTGGAAGGCGATGCTCGACAAACGTGAGGCCTCATCGACGGTGGCATCCACAAACGGCTCGATCAGGGCGGCGGCGACCAGGGTGGGCCGGCCCATGTCGTGCACCGGCAACGGCAGCCGCAGCCGTGCCCGCACCGTGCCCGACGTCTCCTGCACCAGCAGACTGGCCGGTACGTGCTCGTCGTCCAGGACCGTTCCGGCCTCGGCATGGGCGAGAAGATGTCTCAGCACATACGGATGGGCCGGCAGCGGGGCTGCCGCCCGTGCCAGACGGGCCAGTTCGAGAGCGATGCCGCGGTGCGTGCGCTGAACCCCGTCCAGCCCGCAGAGCCCCGGTGCCGGCATGCCGTTCAAAGTGAGCAGGGACGCCGGCTGGTTCAGCAGGGCTTCGGCCACCCGCTGGTGGACGGGCCGGTAGGTGGCCCGGCCGTCCTCCACACCGTGGGCCAGGTAGCCGGCCAGTCGGCTGGCGTGCACGACGCGGATGGCCTCGCCGAGACTGGCATCCTGCGGGGCGCCCGGGCCCAGTACCCCGCGCACGGCGGCCGGCCACACCTCCGCCCAGGGAAGGCCGCTGCCCTGGCCGAACGCCGTGGCCCGCAGTACGGCCAGCAGCACATCGCTGCGCACCTGATGGTCGTGCGCCACGTGCTGGATGTCCGCGCGCAGCAGCGCGGCCGTGCCGGACTCCAGCCGTGACTGCCACGCCTGATCACCGAGGTCCTGGACCCGCGCGGCGGTCCGTAGCTGTGCGGCAGCCAGCCGGGCATCCAGGAACGACGGCCACACCGCCGATGCGACCAGCCGTGCGGTCGCATCGGCGGCAGCCGGATCCCGCCGGTACGGGCTGTGCTTCCCGCCCATCAGCAGGGCACGGGCATAGACGGCGATGTCCTCGGTGCTGTCCGGCTGATCCGTGCGCAGCAGCCGGCATGCCACCGGCTGCTGCCCGGTGGTGTCCTCCAGCGCCTCTTGCAGGCCGGTCAGCAGCCGGTCCGCCCGATCATCACGCAGCCGGCGCACATCGTCCGCGCGGACGGGGAAAGAACTGCGCAGTCCCAGCAGCAGCCGCACGGTCGTAGCCCCGTCCGCTCCCCGTTGCCGGGCCAGCGGTACCACAACGTCGCTGATGCACGCCAGCGGCTCACTCGCCTCGTCCAAGCCGTCGACGACCACTGTTACCGGCCGCCCCAGCGTTGCCGACCGCTTGCCCACCAGCCTCAGCAGCACCTGCAGCGGAGGACTGTCACCCCAGGGCCCCGCATGGCCAAGCGCCCGCAGCAGATCCTCGATCAGACCCAGCGAGGTCTTCGCTCGCGCCAGGACCGCCGCATCCACCGCCCCCGCGCTCGGGCGCATCCCCTCGGGCACCCGCCCCAGCGCGTCCCGGAAATCGGGCACATCCAAGAACACCGGATCGCTGAGAGTGACCAGCCGGGCCAGCAGTCCGGACTTGCCCGAGCCGGCCGCCCCGGTGACCGCCAGCACACCCGAACCCTCGCGCACGAAGCCGACCAGCTCGCGCATCAGCACACCGCGGCCGCTGAAATACCATCCGGCATCGTCATCACCCGCACGTCCCGACGCGCGAGACACCCAGTACTGCAGCGACTCGCGGGACAGCGACACCTCCCGCCGCGCCGTACCCACCACCGGATCCACCGGCCGGTAGCCCGGGTTGGGCAGACACGCGCTCAACACCGGTTTACGCGAGCGGGGCCACACCCATACCGGTTCGATCAGCTCCGGGTGCTCCTCACCCACTTCGGCGAGCAGCCGCTCCCACTCGGCCAGCGACAGATGCGAGTTGACATACCCCGAAGCCTCGTCCGCCGCCCTCTCCAACCCCAGCGCGATCAGCTTCGTGAACTCACCCACATACGGCTGCTCGTGCACATCACCGCTGGTGATCACCGCGAGGGTGGGCAGCTTGCGGCGGGCGGCCGTCAAGTCATTGACCAGCGCGGCGACTTCCGCGCCGAGCGCGCCGGCGAAACACGAGTCCACCAGCACCAGTACGTGCTCGGCCTCGCTGTCCAAGACCGCCCCGATCAGCTCCCGCGTCGGGAACGCCGTCCCCACCAGACGACGCGGATCGGTCGAGGCAAACGTCAGGTAGTGGTGGTTGGCCGCGCTCGTCACCCCGTGCCCGGTGATGTAGACCACCAGCGCCTCGTCGTCTGCGGCCGCGGCCAGGTTCTCCTCCAGCAGGAACCGGCGCAGATCCCGTGCCTGCTCCAACTTCACCGGCCGCGAGACTTTGAACCGGTCCGCATCCGGCAGATCTGGGGCGGCCAGCCAGTCCGTCGCTACCGACACCTGAGCGGCCACGGCCCGGGCGAAGTCCTCGTCGTCGTCCCCGTAGTCGTCCACACTGACCACGACAAGCTGCCGCGCCGCCGTCACCGGCCCGCTCACCCGCACCCTCACTCCGTGTCCCGCACTCCATCCGCTCCGGCTGACTTTAGCGACCGGGCACCGACGAAACCCACTGATCTGCGGTCACCCACCCCTCGGGCATCGGTACCCGCCGTCCGCCCGAGATCGTCAATACCGTTCCTCACGGCGACTCTGCCTGCAGCGGCCAGCCCAGGGTGGCAAGCCCCGCCGGCCCGCCGATGTGCACGTGCTGCGTGCGGTCGGCGGTGTGCACGATGTTGGTGACCGGTGCCGCGGTGAGCAGGGAATGCACGAGGCGCCCGGTAAGGGGGTCCCACAGCCGCATGCCGGTGCCGTTTCCGGCTGCCAGCAGCCAGGCCCCCGCAGGCTGGGGAAGCGGGGTCATCACCGTGGTGTACGGGGTGTCGACCCGGTTGATCGGGTTCCAACCCCGGGGATCCCAGAACGCGATCTCGTGGGGCGTGGCGATGGCGACCGCGACACCGCCCTGGGGCAGAGGGACAAGACAGAGCGCAGTGATCATGTTGCGGTAGGCCAGCGTGCTCTCGTCTACGAGTTCGCCACTGACCACGTCCCACACCAGCAGCCGGGAGCGCACGGTCCCCATCACCAGGCAGCGCCCAGCGGGGGAGGGAAGCGCCAGCAGTGCGCTGACGCGCTGCCCGCCGTCGGGCAGCCCCGTCACCTCGCCGGAACCGGCATCCACGATGACCGCTCCGGTGTTGCCGGCCACCACGACCACGGGTCGGCCACCAGGAAGCCGCACGGCACAGCAGCGGTTCAGCTCGAACGAGCCGCTCACGATCGGCTTGGCAACATCCCGCCCGGGGTGCCACAGATGAATGCCCTTCCTGTCGCCCACCACCACAGTGGGCTCAGTATCCGAGCCGGGCACTGCTTCCAGGAACGTCACGGGGGAGGGATGCTCGTAGCAATCGAGGCATTGGCCGGTGGCGGCGTCGAGGATCTCCACCATGCAGGCCGTGGGAACGGCCAGCCGCTGCGCGCCGTCGGCCGACACCAGCGCGGTCATCATGCGCGCTGCCGCCAAGGCCCGTGGTGGCTCGGTCACTTGCGGGAGCCGTCGGGAGGGAGGCGTGTTCTGCCCGGCCCGGTGCAGCAGGACGCCCTCGTCGCCGCTCACCGCAAGCTTCCAAGCTTCACCCGGGCCGGGAACGCCGGCGAACATCGCTCGTGGCTGCGCCGGATACGCTCCTACCTGCCGTGGCTTGGGCCGGGACACGTCCCATACCTCGATAGCGTCGTCCGTGACGATGCCCGCCAGGCTGGCACCGCCGCCAGCGGCCAAGGCCACCACACGCTGGCCCGCAACGGGCAACCGGTCCACCTCTACGCCAGCCCGAAAGTCGGTCTCGAAGAGGTCGCCCTGGAAGGGGTCGACCAGCGTTACCGGCCCGTCCTGGCCGCGCAGCACGGCCAGCAGATCGCCTCCGGACGGCCCCCGTACGGCAGCCACGGACCGCGCCGTGGAAAACGGAAGGTGCAGGGACAGAACCTCGCCGGTCAGGGGATCGAACAGCACCCACCCGGCACGATGCCGCTTGCACAAGTGATAGCCCCGGCCCTGCGGGTCACGGACCCAGGTCAGCCGCTCCGGGAGGCGGAGATCATCGGGCAGGCGTACCGGGCGGACCACCCCCTCCGACGGCTGCCACAGAACCAGCTCGTCCCGCCCGCTGGCCACCACCATCGTCCACCGGGCGGCACCATCACGTGCCACCGTCACCAGGCGCACGCTGGGCAGCTCCAGGCCCGCCAACTGGCGGCCCGAGAGCGGGTCGAACACCACCGTGCTGCGGGGCCCGGCCGCCACCAGGAAGGGACGCCCACTGGTGCCCTTCGCGACGGTCAGCGCATGGGCCACACCACTATTGATCCGGGTGAGCTGTTGGCCCGTCGCAACGTCCCAGATGCCGATGCCGGCACGGGTACTGGCGGCGAGCAAACGGCGGCCGTCCAGCGTCCTCAGCGAGCACAGGGCGTGCACCCGGCCGACCGGGGAAGCCACCACATTGGCACGTGCCTGCCAGCGTCCCCACCGCGTATCCAACTCCGCCCCGAGGGGGCGGGCGGAAGGAAGAGGCAACGCCGGCACGGGACTGCCGTCCCAGTCCGCCGCATCGTTGGCCGCCAGGTGGAAGGCGATGCTGCTGAAGCGGGAGGGGGCATCAACCGCGTCATCCAGGAAAGGCTCGATCAACCCGGCCGACGTGAGAACCCTGCGCCGGGTGTCCCCCACCGGCAGCGGCAGACCCAGCCGTCCGCGCAGCGATCCCGAGCTCTCCCAGACCGCCAGCTCCATAGGCATGATCGAATCGTCCAGCGCGTGGCCTTCTTCGGCGTGTGCCACCGTGTGGCGGCGCACGTAAGGATGCGGTGCCAGGCGGCCGCCCTGCTGCGCCAGCCGGGCGCACGCCTCGGCGATGGCACGGTGCACCTGCTCCGCGGGCCGCGCATCCTCCATCTCTGCAGCCCACGGTTCGGGAACGCCTGCGAGTGGATCCACGGTCAGCGAGCCGGGTTCGGTCTGGAGCACCTCGGCGACCCGCTGGTGAGCCGGCCGGTAGGTGACCCGGCCGTCCTCCTCGCCCACGGCGAGGTAACCGATCAGGCGGCTGTGCCGCACCGTGCGGATCACCGCATCGATCTCGCCAGCAGGCGGTGCATCCGGGCCAAGGACCGCCGCGGCCACCGCCGGCCACACTTCCGCCCACGGCAACCCGGCACCCTGAGCGAAAGCGGTGGCCCGCAGCACCGCCAGCAGCAGCCGCAGGCCGATGTCCTGATCCGCGGCCACCTGCCGCAGATCGCTGCCGAGCAGCGCAGTCGTTCCGGCCAGCAGCCGGCCGCGCCAGCGGGGATCTTGCACATCCTGCCGGTCGGCTGCGGACCTCAACTGAGCGGCGGCCAGCCGGGCATCGAGGAACGACGGTGTCACCGCCTGCGCGATCACCCCCGCCGCCTCGGCGGCCGCCGAAGCATGGCCGGCATACGGGCTGGACTCCTGCGCCTCCAGCACCATCTGCACGTAGGCGGTGATGTCCTCGGCGGTCGGCACACCGTCCGTGCGCAGCAGGGCCAGCGGCACGGGGCCCTCACCCATCCCCGCTTGCAGGACGGCGTGCAGGAAGCCCAGCAGTTGATCGGCCGCGGCATCCTGCAGCCTGCCGTCCTCGACGTCCTGGGCCGAACTGCGCATCCCCAGCACCAAGCGCACCGCCGGCTGCCCGTCCGCAGCACGCAGCCGGGCCAGCGGAGCGATCACATCGGACAGACAGGCGGTGGGCTCCTGCGCCTCATCCAGCCCGTCGACCACGATGGTCACCGGCCCTGTCCCGCCCGCACAGGCAGCGGCGACATGGTCCAGCAGCGCCTGCAAAGGAGGTTCGCCTCCTGCAGTACTGGCAGCGAGGGCGGCCATCAGGCCCTCGATCAGCGCCAGGGACGACTTCCCCCGCGCCAGCACGGCCGCGTCCACCGCGCCTACCTCCGGGCACAGCGGTGCTGGAATCGTCAGTACCATGTCGGCGAACCGGGACTCGGTGACAAACAGCGGATCGCTCAGGGTGACCAGTCGGGCCAGCAGCGCCGACTTGCCCGAGCCGGCCGCCCCGGTCACCACCAGCACCCCCGCACCCGAGTGGACGAACTCCACCAGTGCTTGCATCAAGGTCTGGCGCCCGCTGAAGTACCAGCCCGGATCGTCATCGTCGGTGCGGCCCGAGGCCCGGGCCAGCCAGTACTGTTCAAGCGCGGATGCCGACAGCGACACCGACTGCCGCGGGGCCTCCACGACCTGCTCCTGCGGCTGGTAGCGGGGGTTGGGCAGGCACAGGCTCGGTTCGCTGCGGCGGGAATCGGGCCACACCCACAAAGCCCGCACCAGGCCCGGGTTCTCATCCCCGACCGTGTTGAGGAGTTTCTCCCACTCCTCGAACGACAGGTAGGGGGCCGTGAAGCCTGCCGACTCGTCCCTGGCCCTGTCCAGCGCCAGTTGGAGCAGCCGGGTGAACTCACCCAGCCGCGGCTCTTGTTCGAAATCACCACTGGTGATCACCGCAAGGGTCTTCAGCTTCCGCCGCTGGGCACACAGCTCCTCGAACAGTGAGGCGAGTTCGCTCCTGAGGCTGCCAGCGAAGCACGCGTCGACCAGCACCAGCACGTGGTCCGCTTCGCTGTCCATGACCTGTGTGACCAGTTCACTCGTGGGAAACGCGGTCCCCAGCAACCGGTCCCGCTCCGTGTAGCCGAAGGTCAGGAAGTGACGCTGTGACCGGCCCCGAAGACCATGTCCGGTGATGTAGACGACTAGCGTTTCGTCCCACTCGGCCTGAGCCAGCGCCTGATCAGACAGGAACGCGCGCAAATCCTCCGGCTGGGTCAGCTCTTTGGCCTGCGCGACCTCGAATCGCCGTTGCGCCCCCAGCGCCGGATCGGCCAGCCAGCCAGTGATCGTCTCCACCTGAGCCCGGATCCCGGCGGTGAACTTCTCGTCATCTGTGAAGTAGTCATCGACCGCGACAACCACCAACCGCCGTGGACCCGGCGCCATCAAATCCAACCCGCCCCCCTCACAGCACACGTTGCCCGAGCACTCTAACCACCACCCTCGCCAGCCTCTTGCACGGCCATACCCCTCACATCCGACCGGATACGATCCGCTCAGCCACAACAGCCCGGCAATTGCCAGGCCGCAGGTCAAGAGGGGACAGAAGGTGAGCGTGCACATCGTCGGGATTCACGGCATCTGGCAGGGCAATACCAACGCCCGGAAGCTCTCGGCCGACTGGGCCAGCGCTCTGACCAAGGGCCTGCGCACCCACCATGGGCCCGCCTGCCCTGTCCCGCCGCTGAACGTGGCCTACTACGGCAACCTCTTCCGCACGCCCAGCCAGCGCTTGGGCGCCGAGGACAGCAGCCCCTTGGTCGACGACGCCGAGCCCTTCACAGACGACGAGGAAGCATTCGTCGTCGAAACTCTCGCCCTGTACACCCCACCTGGCCTTGACCCCGAACAACTCGAGACCGAAACCCTCGGCCTGGGCATCCCCTATACGCCCCGTCCTATCGCCCAAGCCCTGGCCGCCGCCGACCGCAAAATCGGTCGCGACATGGGTCGCCTCCTCCTGCGTTTCATCCGCCAGGTCTACCGCTACCTGCACCACGACATCGGTGAGCGCATCCGAGACGAAGTCCGAACCGAACTGCACCGCCCCGAGCCCCGCCTGGTCATCGCGCACTCCCTGGGCAGCATCATCGCTTTCGACATGCTCACCCGCGCCGACGTCGGCCCCGGCCCTGACGGCCTGACCACCCTGGTCACCTGCGGGTCGCCCCTCGCCTGGCCCACCATCCGCCACTCGCTGGGCCAGGACGGCTCCCTGCACCTGCCCGACGGCATCGACTGGATGAACCTCCATGCCGCCGGTGACATCGTCGCCCAGAGCGGACTGGCGGCCGTCGTCCCGGGCATCCGCGACGAACTCGTCCGCAACGGCATCGGCGAACCACACGCCGCCAGCCGCTACCTCGCCCAACAGCCGCTCGCCGACCTCATCATGAAAACCAGCACCCTCTGAGCCCCAGCACCGCCTCCCGTCCCTGTCCCGCCTGCAGGTACCCGACGTCGCCAGTCCAGCCAACTCATCGGCGGGCGAGGGGAGTTCACTCCACCCTCCTGCCTCCCGCATGGCGCTTGTGCCCTTAATAGTGATCACAACCGGCGCCAGGGCGGCTCAGCCCGGCTGCGGTCCGCTGTGACGAACTCCTGGAACAGGACAGCCATGGGCGCATTCGAGGCCATCGACGAACTCATCACCACTGCTCGCATCCCGCTCCCCGCCCCCGGCCGGCGCCGCCTCATACGCCAGCAGCTCTACCTCGCGGCCGACCAGGTCGCGCATGCCTGCGGCGTCGACACCGGCACCCTGGAGGCATGGGAGGCCGGCCAGGAACCAGCCGGAGCCCACCGCGCCCGCTACACCCACTTCCTCACCGGCGGGGCAGCACGCCTCAGCCTCCTGGACGACGGGAGCGAACCGGCCTACGCCCAGGCCGAGTTACCCATGAGCGAAACCACCGGGGACACCGGCCCACCGGCAGCAGCTGACGGAATCCTCCGCACCGCGCAGCCCTGCGTCCTGTGCGGTCGCCCGGCCCATCAGCAGGTCGCCGGATTCCCCCAGCACCTCACCCCCGAAGACTGCCTGCACGCCGCGCCAGCCACCCCGGCGGTCCACATCCCCCCACCCCGCAGCGCAGCCCCGGCCCCCTCCAGCCCGCCCGCCCCTGCCTCCGCGCCGCCTGCGGCCGCACCCCGGCCGGCACGACCGGTCCGCGAGCCCCGCTACCTCGACCCGCAGGAACTCATCACCGCCGCCGTCGACGAGGCACACGCCGCCCACCCCGGCGATCCGGCCGAAGCCCTGAAGACGCTGAGGCTTCGTGCCATCCCCGACGCCATGCGCCTGCTGGAACTCTCCCGCAGAAACGGCCGCTACGACGTCGTCCACCACCCGCCGCTGCCGGACATCCTGCGCCGCCCCAGCGCCGATGAACCCGACCAGATCTGGGAGGCGCGCCCCCACTGGCGACGCCCGCACCTGCCGCCCGGCGAGCACCAGGTCAGCGCACTCGACGTCAACGGCGCCTACCTCAGCGCCCTGCAGACCCACCTCCCGCTCGGACGCCTCGAACACAGCACCAGCGGCCACCACGACGCCAAACGCGCCGGGGTCCACCTGATCACACCGCCCGACTGGGCCCACGGCGACGTCCTGCCCAACCCCATCGGCCAGCGGGACGAGCCCGGGCCCCTGTGGGTCACCGAACCCACCCTGCGGCTGCTGCTGCGCCTGTCCGGCCGTCACGGCCTGTGCGAGGCGCCCCGCATCCACGAGTCCTACACCTCCGGCTGCACCGAGAATCTGCTCGCCAAGTTCCGCATCGTCCTGCGTGATGCCCGCCAGCGCGCCCTGGACACCGGGGACGATCTCACCCGCGAGTACGTGAAGGCCATGTACGCCAAGTTCGTCTCGACGCTGGGGGAGTCGAACGCCAACCGGGAGCTGTGCCGGCCCGGCTGGATGCACCTCATCCGCTCCCAGGCCTTCGCCATGCTCTGGATGAAAGCCCACAAGGCCCACCAGGCAGGCCTGGCCGTCGTCCAGGTCAGTGGCACCGACGAACTCCACGTGACCGGCGACTGGCGGGCCGTTTTCACCTCCGGCCGCGGCCTGAGCGACCTCAAGGCGAAAGAGACCTACACCCTCCACGGAAGCGTCTGATGCCCGACTCCCCTCGCAGCGGATACCCCCAGGACTCGGACCCGGCCACCGGCCGGCCGGTACAGCAACCCGGCCCGGACTTCGGCGACCAGCCCGCCACTCCCGCAGGTGAGCGGGTCCTGGCCGCCGCCCGCCGCTTCCACCAGCGCACGGGCCACCTCACGGTCCCCTCGGATTGGCAGGAAGACGGCGTCCGCCTGGGCGCTGCCCTGGCACGTCTGCGCGCCGGCCACCGCCGCGGCCGCGCCGACCCCGTCCTGCTGCGCGCTCTCGAACAGCTCGGCTTCACCCTCGACCCGCACCAGGCGCGAGAAGAACGCAACCTGGCCGCCGTCACCCACTACGCCCGCCGGCATGGCCACCTGCTGCCGAGAGGCGACGAGAGCGTCCACCACGACGGACACACCATCGCCATCGGCCAGCTGATGGAGCGCTGGCGCACCGCCGCCGAACGCGCCGCCCACCCCGACCGGACCGACCGGCTGAACGCGCTCGGCGTGCCGTGGCTGCCGCCCGGACAGCTGACCGTACCGGCCTACCGCCGCCTGGTGGAACTGCAGCACCTGCTGGAAGGCCCCGACACGACCCGGCACCTGAGCAGCAGCCGCACGACCAAGGACATCGTCGACTGGCTGCGCAAGCAGATGACGTCCTGGGACAAGCTCGGCCACGCGCAGCGCTCCGCCCTGCAGGCGATGACCGGCGGCCCCGAGGCCTTCGCCCGCCCGCGCACCGACCTCTCCGGCCGCCCCTTCGACGAACTGGTCGCCGCCTGCCGCCAGTACCTCACCGACGTCGGCCCCCTGTACGGGGCCGACGCGACACTCCTGGTCCACCCCGACCACCACGTGCTGATCGGCACCGCCCTGATCCCGCTGCACCACCGCCTGCGCCGGTACACGAACAGGTGGCAGACCCTCACCTCCCGCCAGCGCACCGTCCTGACCCGTCTCGGCGTGCCCGCCGCCCCGACCGCCGCCCCGACCGCCGGGGCACCGGCCCAGCCCGGCGCCCCCCTGGCAGACCCGCTCGCCGTCCACACCACCCCCGCCACGGCGGCGCCCCCACGGCCTGCCCCCACCCCCGTGTCGCCGGGGGCCGGGCGCCGGGCCTGGGAGGATGCCGGCAAGTTCGGCGCCGACGGCATCAGCGGCGCAGCCGCACTGGCCCACCAGCTCGACCGGCTCGCCCCCGACGGCCCCCGCGACCCCGTCACCACCCGTCGCGGCCTGAGCGTGCGCCTGCGCTACCTGCTGTGGGAGAACCAGGGCTTGCCCTGGCTGCGCGCGGCCGGCATCACCGTCACCGAACGCACCCTGGCGCAGTGGGCCCGCGGTACCCGCACCCCCGCCGACACCCACCTGCTGCTGATCGACCGGGCGTTTTGGGCCTTCCACCGCCACACCGTCGCCGCCGACCTCAAGCGCCGTCTGTGGCGCGAGGGCACCGGCACCCGCATCGAGATCCACCCGGTCGACCAGCAAGCGGTCGCCCCCAACCGGCGCCGCGCACTGAACATCCGCACCAAGAACGTACGCCGCGAGTGGGAGCACATCGTGGACGCCTGGCACCACGGTGACCAGGGCGGCCTGGAACGCGCATGGGAGAACATCACGGACGACCTCGGCTCCGACGGCGCCGGCTACCTCAACGTGAGGCACGTGGGCTTCGGCGCCTGACCGGCACCAGCTCCACCGCCGACAGCCGGTCAGACCCGTGCGCGCACGGGAAACTCGGACTCCCGCATTTCCGGCTCCGGCGGCGTACCCCATCGCCACGGCAGACAGGTGATCTCCTCAAGCCCCATGCCGGCCGCGGCTGTGGGGTGCGGACCGCACAGCGGCAGCCGCCGCAAGCGGCCCTGAGCCGGCCGCTGCACGCCGCGCCCGGGCCGGCCCTGATGGAGGACCGACCACTCAAGGACCGGTTCGACGGCGATATCGCCCGGCATGTCCCAGGAGGTGAACGCATCCCGCAGATGACCCAGCCACACCCCGTCCTGTGTGCGGGACTGCGTACCGCGCAGCCGCCGGCGTTCCCGGGCAGCCAGCTCCGTGGCCAGCAGCACCATCTCCGGATAGGCGACCAGCGGCGCCAGCCGCAGCCCGCTGCTGTCCGCCGTGATCTGCTGCAGCCGCCGCTTCCACCCCTCAGGCGCCAGGCCCACGTTCCACCAGTACCCGACCATGTGATAGGCGTCGGCGAACGCGACGCGTCCCCCCGCTCCCAGACGGCGCTCCAGACGCAGCCGTCGGCGATGGGCCTCCAGAACATCCGGCAGCTGCCCGAGCGGGATCGAAGTGACGCCGCCCTGGCGCAGGTTGTCCTGCCAGCGGCGGTGGCGCGCACATACCTGCCAGCTGGTGGCCGACACGACATGGATGACCTCGCCCGGAGCCCGGCCGCTGACGCACACCTCGCACGCTGGCACCACATATCCAGCCTCCGGCTCCCACCGCGGAGCACGCCACCGCGGCCGTTCATCCGCAGGCAGCATCCGGCCCGCCAGGCTCGGCAGCGCCCTGGCCAGCATGTCCGGCGTGCGCGCAGCCAGCGCGGCCAGCCGCGCACACGCGGCCGGGTTGAGATAGACCTCCGTGTACTGCGGTCCAGGGACGGGCCCGCTGCCCAGGCCAACGTCCGACAGCAGCTCCTGCACGCTCTCGTCGTTGGCGGCGGCCAGCCGGTGCAGGTAGGAGTTCACCGACTCGCCGGGAAAGAACCGCCTGACCCGCCGGGGCCGCGGCTCCAGCGTCTCGCGCCCGCCTTTCAGGCCTGGCACCCTCACCGGTTCCCCACTCGCCACCGCATACCCTTCCCGCGCCCGGCCCTGTCACCGGCAACGCTACCCAACTCACCCCTGGGTAGCGGGATTTGGCACCTCGCTGCTCAGCGGCTTCGTACAGTTCAGGTGATCAGTTGCGCGTCACCGACCCAGCCCCGAGGAGCTTTCGTGCCTGCCGCCGCACCGTCCGACACCGGCCTGCGCCCGCACCAGCAGGAGGCGGTCGACGCGATCACGAAGGCGTTCACCGCGGACCGGCTCGAGCGCGTCATCGTGGTGTCCGCCTGCGGCACCGGCAAGACCCGCATGGCGATCGGCGCGGTCCAGCAGCTGACCCCCCAGGGGCGCGTGCTCGTCGTGGTCCCGACGCGGGACTTACTCACCCAGACCATCCACCGCTGGCACGAAGCGTCCGGCAACCGGATGATGATCGGCTTCACCCCCCTCAGCCAGAAAGCCACCGGCCTGCCCGAAAGCGTGGCCCGCCTCGTCAAAGAGCCAGACCAGCTCGCCGACCTGGTCGCTGACACGCCCGGGCCTGTGGCGGTCTTCGTCACCTACTCCTCCCTCGAACGCCTCGCGGAAGCCCACCACGGCCACGGCTTGCCCGCGTGGGACATGATCGTTGTCGACGAGGCCCACCGCACCTGCATGAGCACCAGCGAAGGCTGGGGCATCGTCCACGACAACGACACCCTGCCCGCCCTGCACCGCCTCTACATGACCGCCACCCCAAGGGTGTTCAACGCACCGCTGCCCGGCGAGGCGCCATGGCACGACCTGCCCGCAGCGAGCATGGACCGCCGCGACATCTTCGGCCCCGTCGTCTACCGCCTGAACATGGCCGAGGCCATCGAACGCGGCATCCTCGCCGACTACCAGGTCCTCATGCCCGTCATCACCGACAGTGACCTGCATGCCATTCTGACCACCGCGCCCCACCGCAGCCCACACCACGACGGGCTGCGCACCGCCGCCCTCCACATCGCCGTCCTGCGCGCCATCGCCGAGCAAACCCTCCAGCGGGTGCTGGTGTTCCACAACCGCGTCGCGGCGGCCGAAGCCTTCTCCGACCAGCTTCCCCTCACCGCGGCACAGGCCACCGAGCCCCTTCACCACGCCCGGCTGGCGTCCTTCTGCCTCGACGGCGACCAGCCGCTGCGCGAGCGACGCGAGATCCTCAGCGCCTTCAGCCAGACCGAGGGCTGCGCCGTGCTGAACAACGTGCGTGTCCTCAACGAGGGCGTCGACATCCCCACCATCGACGCCGTCGTCTTCGCCGCGCCCCGTAACAGCATGGTCGACGCCATCCAGGCCATCGGCCGGGCCCTGCGCCTGCCACCCGGCAAAGGCAAGAAGGCCACCCTCATCCTGCCCGTCTACCTGCCCAACGGCCGCGTCAGCGAAAACACCCTGCAAAGCTCCGAGTTCGCCGCGCTGTTCGCCACCCTCCAAGCTCTGCGGGCCCACGACGACACCTTCCTCGACCACATCGCGCTGCCGCGCCGCAGCAGCCGCGGCGGCGCCACGTCACTGCGGCGCGCCTACTACAGCCCGCCCGAGCGCGCCCTGGAGATCGCCCTCGCCCTCGGCCTCGAAGTCACCCTGCCCGCCACCGGGTCCTTCCGGCGCGGCCTGGCCGCAGCCACTCGCCACCACGCCGCCCACCACACCCTCGACGTCGCCCCCGCCTACACCGACAGCGACGGCTTCGCCCTGGGCGACTGGATCGCAAACCAGCGCCTGCGCCGCGTCGCCGGCCGCCTGACGGCCGACCAGATCGCCGCCCTCGACGGCCTCGGCATGCAGTGGGCCACCCCGCCCACCAACATCGACCGCATGCTCGAACACGCCCGCGCCTACGCCACCGCCCACGGACACCTGGCCGCACCCACCAGCGCCACCCAGGGCGGCCACCCCGTCGGTGCGTGGCTGGCGGAGTGCCGCAAGAAAGCCAACGCCGCAACACTGGCCAAGAGCCATGCCGCACAACTGCACGCCCTCGACCCCTGGTGGAACCCCGGCTGGCCGCTGACCTGGCGGCGCGCCTACGCGCACGCCAAAGCGCACATCGACGCCGGCGGCAGCCGGGACGTGGCCGGCTCCTTCACCACTGCGGACGGCTTCAAGCTGGGGCAGTGGCTCAGCCGCCAGCGCAATCACTTCGACACGCTCCACATCGAACAGGCCAAGCTGCTGATCGACATTGGCATCACCCCGCACGTCGACAGCCTCCACCCCGAAGCCTTCCGCACCGAACGAGGCCAGGCCTTCCGGCGCGGCCTGGTCGCCGCCTCCGGCTACCTCGCCCGCGAAGGCCACCTCAACGTCCCCCGCCAGCACACCGAAACCGACTGGATCGGCCCTTTCCGGCTCGGCTCCTGGATCGACCACATCCGCCGCGCCCCCAACGAACTCACCCACGAAGAACGCGCCGCACTCGACATCCTCCGCATGGCCTGGCAGACACCACCGCCCGCGCAGGAGCAGTAGACGCCACCTCGCAAGAAACCGGCCACGCGCGCAGCGCACGCCTCAGGCCGGGGTGGCCGACGACGCCGTCAACGCGGTGCAGCACCGACAGTCGCGACAAGCGGCGGCTGCGGCGTGGACAGCGCCGCGTGCAGCCCGCGCCGGATCCCCGCCCGGTACACCTCTCCCGCCGTGGTGACACCGGCGGCCAGGCGCTCGTACTCCGCTGTGGCCTGCTCCCGCGGCTTGGCGCGCGACTGCAGAACGGCGGCGGAGTAGTCGGCACGCCATTGCCGGAGTCGGCGGATGGACTCTTTTGAGGAGGACCAGCATCCGGCACGCACCTGTTCCACGAGAGCCGCCGGCAGGGACAGGGAGAGGCTTTCCGGATAGCTGTTGCCGATGGCGGCGGGGAGGAGCCCCATGGGCATCTCCTCCCAGTCCACGCCGATCCAGGAGCGGTCCCAGCCCCGGGCCTGTAGTTCCTGGCGTACCCCGAAGGCAATCACAAGGTCCCTCTTGTCCAGGAGGCTGCCGCGGCTGCGCAAGACGTCCAGTGCTTGGCGCTGTTCGGCCCGCAGGGTGTCCCGCTGCGGGGGTGTCAGCCCCTTCAGCTGTGTCCGATGATGTGCCTTCAACTGCTGCGTCCAAGCCTGATGTCGTTCCAGGCCGCTGGTCAGGGCGAGGCGGGTGCCCAGCGGCACGCGGACGGTCACCTTCGTCGCGCCGCTGTCCTCGTCCTCTTCGACGTCGTCGTACTCCACGGCTGTTCTTCCCCTGCTAGGTGAACTGTGACCAGAGTCCTCGCCCTGGGCTGATTGACTGCCCGGGCGGTTGTGCGCGATGTCAGATGGTGCGGCTGCGGCCGATGGCCAGGGACTCCAGCAGCTCCTCGGTGATGCGCTCCTGCTTGTTCCAGATCGCTTTCTGGGCGCCCTGGCTGACGAGCTGGGACAGGGCCCGCAGGTAGCCCTTGGTGCGGCGGTGCAGGTACTCGTGCAGGTTGGTCAGGTCGTCAGGCTGGTGGTGGTGCAGGCACAGGTTCTTGTCGAACTTGCGGACGATCCTCGTGAACAGCTTGTGGCCGTCCGTGTCGTAGCCGATCCGGCTGGTGCGCAGGGTGGCGTAGTCGCCCCAGATCTCCTCGTTGTCGGCCAGGGCGGTCTCCCGGTCCCGAGTCAGGGGGTCGACGATGGACCGGGCGGCCCGTCCGGCGAAGAGGAAGGTGGCACCGGTGCTTTCGCTGATCTCTTCCAGGTAGGCGAACGACTCCTCGGCGTCCGCGCCTGCCCGCAGCTGCTCGATGCCGTCGATGAGGACCAGCAGGGTGGAGCTATTACGCATCACATGGCAGATGGAACGGGTGGGATCGCTGCCGCCATCGTGTTTGAGGCCGAGGAAGGAGGCGAAGGCGGCCGGCCAGTTCCGCCGCCCGCCCCGGGCCAGGGGAGGCACCCGCAGTGCGATCACCGGGATGCGGTTCTCGTCCGGCTCATACAGACGGGCGATCTTGTTCTCGTAGTGGCGGCCGATGTACTGCAGGATCTCGGTCTTGCCGGTGCCCCGCGGGCCCTCGATGATGACGCCGGTCTTGCCGTGGATGCGTTCCCGGTTGGCCAGCACATGCTCGTGGACGACGACCAGGGCCTGGCCGACGGCGGGGGTGACCACGGTCGGCATCAAGGCGTGATAGCGCAGCCGCAGGTCGTTGTCGGTGACTTCCGTGCCGGGCGGCGGGCTGTCGGCCAGGTCGGGCGGGGTGCGGTCCAGGGCGGCGAAGGTGCGCCAGTTGCTCAGGGTGTTCAGCCAAATGGGCCGGGGCGCGGTGAACACCGGCGTGGGGGCGGAGGAGTCGATGAGCAGACGGATGTCGTCGTCTTCGATCTCCTCGATGCCCGGTGGCTGCATCATGACCTGTCCTCCTGCGGTGGGTTGGTTTCGGCGGGCAGGTCCAGCAGGTGACGCGCGGCGCTGTCGAGGCTGTCGTCCAGGTCGCCCAGATCCGCCAGGAGCGAGGGCTCTTCGGTGTCCGCGCCGCCCCGGGCGTCCGGTCCGTGGGCGGGCCCGGGCGCGATCTCTTCTTCCGCGAGGGACGGGGCGGGGGCGTACAGGCTCGGATCGTCCAGCTCCAGCACCGTCAGCGGTCCCAGCGCGTCCAGGTCCAGCGTCTCCGCGTCGGCGAACGGGTCGAAGACGCCGTCACCGGCCCGTGCCCATCCGGCATCCAGCCCCGGCACGGGCGCGTACCCGTCGGGCACGCTCACCACGCCGGGATCGTCCGGGCCCTGTCCCGCCCGCTCCAGCAGGTCGGCCAGGACCTGCGCGATGTCCTCGTCCTGCGTGTGGCGGCCGCCGCGCGCCACGTGCTCCGCGGTGGCCGTGTCCCACAGGTGCTGTGTCCACGGGGCGCCGATCAGGTGCTGGTGCTTGAAGACGGCAGTGATCCACTCACCGGAGCGGTGGTCGCGCAGCCACACCTGCTCGGGGGTGTAGGGGTTGTAGCGCAGCTCCCACCCGTCGCGCTTCTTGCCCTTGAGCCCCGATGGCGTGTTGCGGACCTCCTCGAGTTCCCCTTTGAAGTTGTCATAGGTGCGGTTCTTGAACCGGATGCCGTCATCGCGCACCCCGACCCAGGCGGTGGGCAGCAGCTGGAGGTAGTCGGCAAAGCCCAGCGGGATCGGCAGGTAGCCGGCCGCCTGCACGCCCGCGGCGTACATCTGGTTCGGAGTCAGCGGCGGCAGGTTCGGCTCGTAGGGGCTGCGCAGTTCCCCATGCGGCCGCGCCTGCCAGCCGACCGCGATCCACTCCTGCAGCAGATCGTCCAGTTCCTGCAGCGTCCACAGCCGGTCCGGATCGGTCTCCTTGCCACGGCGGCTGAAGTCCCGCCCGGTGTAGGAGTTGACGTGCTGGCTGAACAGCGACTTGATCGACTCGAAGGTCCGCTCGACGATCGCCTTGTCGGTTGGGGTGCGCTTGCGGGCCGGGCGCACGGAGATTCCGAGGAAGGAGCAGGCGTCGAAGAAGGTCTGCCCGGTGAAGACCGTGCCATGGTCGATCACGATCGTCTCCGGCATGATCACCGGCCGGGCCGCGGCGTGCTCCATCCGCGCGTCGACCTCCAGCAGTTCCTCGTACGGCAGATCCGAACGGGCCGCGGACGCCGCCGCATCGAACCCGGGCCGCATCGGAGCCGGCACCATGCACAGCGCCAGCAGCAGCGAGGCGTCCACCGCCTTGGTGGCCCGCCCCTTGCTGGTGTTGGTGCTCAGCAGCGCCCTCGTCTGCTGCCGGGTCTTGCGCCGGCCCGCAGTCTTGGGCCGCAGTACGGCGGCGATGACGCTGCGCGTGAACACGTCGATGGCCGCCGTGAGTTCCACCTGTGTGGGCCGTCCGTCATCGCCCAGCACTTTGACATCCAGCGCGGTGGAGTCGATCTGCACGAGCTCGCCCGGCGCGGTGGCGGTGGTCACTCCGAACGGCGGGGCTGGACGGTTGAGGCGGTCCTTGCGGCGCCGGGTGGGATCCCGCAGCTGCAGTGCGTCGAACCCCAGCCGCTTCAACAGCGCGTACAGCGTGGGGTCGGCCGGCACCTTCACGCCGGGGCCCAGCCTGGCCCGTGCCGTGCGCCGCAGGTTCTTGAACAGGGTGCGGGCGTCGGTGGCGGCTTCCTCTTTCGCCTGGCGTTCCTGCAAAGCCAGCAGCAGGTCCACCACCCGTGCGTCGGTGCGCCGGTTCACCGTGGTCGGGCGGGTGCGCCGCTTGTCGATGAGCCCCCAGATGTCCTCGCGCAGGAAGGCCAGCCGCTTGCGCTGGACCGTCTTCCACGACACCTTCCAGCCCAGCACGGCCTGCAGTTCGGCGGCCTTGCGTTCATAGCGCTCGACCAGTGTGAACTGCTCGGGGTCGTAGCCTTCCCGCGGTCTGCTGCCCTCGGGGACCTCCGGCAGCAGACCGGTGTCGACCTCGATGACGTGCCGCCGCCACATCCGTGCCTCATGGGCGCACTCGGGGCTGACCCCCTCCAGCATGGACCAGTTCGGCAGCGGCTCCGCCGACACCGGCCGGCCCGACCGGTCGAGCACGGCGAAGTCCTCAGCCGCGGCCAGGAGCTGAATCGGCACCGCCACCGTGGGCGCCGCCCCGCCCCGGGCAGGCTCCAGATGCACCGTCGTCCCCGCAAGGGCCGACACGGCATAGAGGTTGCCCATCCAGCGCACCTGGTCGCCCGGCGCCAAAATGCCGCGCGGTGCCAGGCCTGCTGCCGGGGGCCGGCTCTCCGGCACCACGCTCATACGGCCTCCGCCTCAAGAACCTGACGCATCGCCGACGGCATCCGGCCCGACAGCCTGATCACACTGCTCGGGCTCATGGCCTTGTTCCACTCCATGCCCAGCTCCTGCCGCCACAACAGGTGATACAGGCGCGGCAGCGTCGATAGCCGCGGCAGCCCCGTCGCCCGTACCCCCTCCTCCAGCGTGCGAGGTGTCCGGAACGCGGCTTTCAGGGCCTGCTCGACCTCCCGGTCGCCGCACCGCGGGTGCCGGTACCGCGACACCCACCGCAGGTTCGCCAGCGCCATGGGTTCCGGAATCCGGGGCATCCCCAGCTCCCAGCCCGCCTCCTGACAGGCCTGGCGCAATACCTGCTGCTGGCGCTGCCACCGCGGACTCGGCCCACTCGCCGGAGGGCAGGCAACGACCAGTGTCGCCCCCCGATCCGTCCGCACGAAGAAGTCCGGCACGACGCTGCGCTCCCGGCCCCGCGCCCGCCACTGGATCTTCGCGGACCATGCGGTGAACTCCGTCACCGACGGGTTGAAATCCAGCAGCATGGCCACTGCCAGCACGTTCATGGACCGGCAGCCCACATGTTTGCCGGTCGTGGCGGCCCACCACCAGGTAGCAATGCTGCGCTGAGAGGGATGCCGGGCCGGACGCCACACCTCGCCCCGGCGGGTGAGCGGAACAGAGCCAGCCCGGGCGACGGAGACCGTGATGCTCCTGCTGCCGTCCTCAAGGCGGTGGACGACCTCCAGCGCTGCAGTCACCGTGCCCCAGATCCCCTTCTGTGCATCCACGCAGTGCTGGTCAACTGACCTCCTAGTGAAACGGGTTGACTCTAGTGCAGGGTGAGCGGCCGCAGGATCAAAAACCCGTCATCCCTCAGCGGCCGCGACTGACCCAGCGGTGTGCCGCGAGGCCCTGACGGGGCTGCCTGCGCCTCCTGCCCGGGCCATTGCCCTGGACGATCGCGCAGCATCAAGGCACGACGCAGCCCCACCAGATGCTCCTGCGCAACATGATCCACGATGACCGGATTACGACGGCGCGCCCCGCGGCCCTGTCAGATTCGGTGCGTGCGAGAAGAACATCCCCACGAGAGCGAACTGTGCGCACGGGTGGACGGGCTCCTCGCCGACCTCTCCGCGCAGCGGATCCCCCTGCCGCCGCCCCGCGAACGGACGCAGCTGCGCACGGCCGCAGGCCTGTCCACCGAGCAAGTGGCAGACGTCCTTTCCTGCCGGGCCGAGGACATCGCGGCATGGGAAGCCGGGACCCGCGAGCCGCGCATGCCGCGCCGCGCCGCCTACGCCCGTCTTCTGGACGGCCTCAAGGCCCTGGAGCAGCCGCTGCAGACCAAGATCCCCTCTCCTCGGGAGCCCACAGCGCCCGCCGCCCGGACCGAGCAGCCCACGCTCTTTCCCGCCGACGAGGCACCCTCCTCACCGCGCAGGCCCGCTCCCAGCCAGCCGCTCGTCATCCCCACCGGCCCGCTGGCCGTCATCGACCACACCGACACCCTCGTCGCCCACTTCATCGACGGATCCGAACTGCCACTGGCCGCAGACGACCTGCCCGGCGTGCTGCAGTGGGTCCTGGACAGCGGTCTGCGCCGGGACGAACTCTCCCCCTACGACCAGGTCGGCGACCCGCTCATCGTCCTGACCCCCGCAGCTAGCACGGCACTGCACCTGCCCGCCGAACTCGGCGACCGCGCCGCGTTGCGCCTTCCCACCGACCACCCGGTCCTTGCCCAACTGCGCCAGGCAGGCTTCCATCTCACCCGCCGAGGCTTCGGCCCCTGGCCGCGCGTCTACCGGCCGGTCGTGAACAAGAAACGAGCCTCTCTCCAACTGGCCGTCCAGGCATGGGGAGCGCTCGGCCAGGACGGCTGGAACCTGCCCCCGCTGGCGCCGACCGACCTGGCCCGGCTGCTGGGCCTGTACACCGAGCGGCTGCTGACCCCCCGCGGCTCCACCGCCGTGTGCGGCCAAGAGCTGATGACCGCCCTGCGGCCGCCGACGAAACCGGGCCGCGACCCCGCCAGCAACAGATGGGTCTCCACACCACACCGCGGCGCCCTGCACCATGCCATGGACCCGGCACCGCCCGAAGCCCCCGACGCCCACCCCCTCGCCCGAGAACGCCGGCCCGAAGACGCCATGGAAGAGGAGGCCTGGGACTGGAGCCGTGCCCCCGGCGAACACGAGAGCGCCCTCGCCCACGTGGTCGGGCTCGACATCAACCTCGCCTTCCTCAGCGCCGCCTCCAGCCTGTCCGTCGGCCTCAACGCCCCGCCCCACCACGTCACCGCGCCCACCTTCGACAAGACGATCCCAGGCGCCTGGTACTGCGACCTCAGCCACGCGGCGCTGGATCCCCGTCTGCCCTCACCCTTCACCGCCACCGGCCAGGCCCCGACCAAACCCGCCTGGTACACCACCGTGACCCTCGCCTACGCCCAGGAACTCAACCTGGACGTCCGGCCGACCGAGGCATATCTGCGCGATGACCACGGCCCGTACCTCAACCCCTGGTACGAGCGGCTCAGAGACGCCTACCTCGCCACCATGGCTGACCTCGGCGTGCACGAGAAAATCCCCCAGGCCCAGTACCTAGCCGCCATGGAAAAACTCCCCACGGCCGATCCCGCCCCGCTCGCTCTGCTCGCCGCCATCAAGGCCACCGCCAAGGGCGGCCTCGGCAAACTCCGCGAAGGCCCCCGCCACATCACCACCCCCTACACACGCTGGCCCGCCCTGGACAAGCCCACCTGGCGCCCCGACATCCGCGCCGCCGTCGTCGCCAAGGCCCGCGTCAACCTCCACCGCAAACTCCGCAAGATGGCCGAACACAGTGGCCGTTACCCCCTGGCCGTCCTGTCCGACTGCGTCCTGTACCCCGCGCACGCCCCCACCGCCATCGACGTCGTCCCCGCCGGCCCCGACCAGCTCGGCACAAAGGGACTGATCCGCCTCGCCGTCAACCCCGGCTGCGCCAAGCAAGAAGGAGCCAAGAGCATGGCCTGGTACCAGCAGCAGCTCACCCAGGGCCTCAATCCGGCCCGCTACATCAAAAACGATGCACCCGACACCTGACCTGCCCAGCGGTTCACCCGGCAGGCCGCCAGGGCCGGCCGGTCATCGGCGCCCCCAGCCGCCACGGCAGGCACGACGCATCCTCCAGCGGGCCGTGAACCGGAACCACACGGTGCGGCTCCATCAGCATCAACGGTGCACTGCGCGGCACAGCCCGCGCCTGCTCGGACGCCAGACGCTCGACGACCGGCATCGTATTGCGGTGCGACACCAACCACGCCTCCAGCCCACGATGGCCCCCGGCGGCCATCTCCTCGCGCATCCCCAGCCGTTCGCCCACCCACGCCGTCCAGCGGCCCGTCGACCAGCCCGCATGACCGCCGGCGAAACTGCGCCCCACCGCGCGCTGGCGCTCGCGCACCGCCATGGCCTCCGCCACGGTGACCGCCTCCGGGAACACCACCAGCGGTACCGCCCACAGCGCCGAACGGTCCACCCTCAAGATCTCCTGCCGCTTGCGCCACACCCCCCGCCACGCCATCTGACGGCACTGCCACCAATACACCGCCACCTGCTGCGCATCCGCCAGCAAAGCCCGCGCGTACAAGCCCGTGCGACGCTCCAGCCGCACCCGCCGCACATGCGCCTCCACCACCTCAGGCAACAGCTCCAGCCCGACCTGCACACGCCCCCGCTCCAGCGCCGTCCACCGCCGGTGGCGGACACACACCGCCCACCGCCCTCCCGGCACCCGCCACACCGCCCGCTCGCCGCGCCCCGCCGCACACAACGCACAGGCCAGCACCGGCATCCAGCCCTCCGGCCAGGGCTCGACCTCCACCTGGCGGCGCGCGCGGGCACTGATCCTGCTGTCGTTCAGGGACACCAGCGCCTGCGCCAGATGCGCCGACGCCACCCCGCTGGCCTCGGCCAGCCGCTGACGCGCCACCGGCCCCAGACGCACCTCCTCGACCCCCGGGTCCGCCGCCCTGACCGTCCCCGATGCGCCGATATGCCGGGCCAGGTCCTCAAACCCCATCCCGTTAAGCTCCGCAAGCCGCCACAGATACGACGCAACCGTCTCGCCCCGTACCATCACCGCACGCCGTGGCAGCCGCTCAAGCGGACCCTCGATCCTCATGCGGCGATCGTGACAAGACCCGCTGCCCGCACCGCACAAACAAGCCACCCACCACGAAAGCCTCCTGCCGTGCCACTGCGTCTGAGCGCCGACACCGTCCTTGAAGCCCTCGACCGGGCCGACTCCCGGCACTGGACCCGCACCCCGCCCCTCTCGGCACGCGCCCGGCTGGCCTACCTCCTCAAACACCACCACCACGACACGGCCGCCCTCGCCCACCGCCTTCAGGCACGCCCCGCCGACCTCGACGTCTTACGCACAGCCGGACAGACACTGCAGGACCATCCGCTCCACCAAGCCGTGGAGCGCGAGGTCATCCGGCTCTGGCAGCCCCGCGTGCGCCGCCGTGCGCACGACGCCATCCTCGCCAACGGCGGCCAGATGATGCTCAGTTTCCGCGCCTGGCTGGGATTCACCGCCGCCACCGGATCAAGCGACGACCCCCGCCTGCGGTTTCTGACCCTCAGCCTGACCGCCCCGTACCCGGAGCGCCTGTTCACCGCCCAGCGCGCAGGGGCTTCGGAGACAGAACTACGCGCCATCCTCAGCGACGCCCTCGGCGTCTGCTACTTCTACCGCGACCGGCCCGCACACCCGAAGGAGAAAACGGTCCTGGAGCGCATCGACTTCCTGGAGTTCTACTACTGATTCCGCCCTCTGTGCTGCCCTTCAGAGCGGCTACTTGAGCCGAAGCACGGTAGTTGTCACGTAGGCAGTCTTGTTGTCACCTGCGAGGGCGGCGCCGGAAGGTCTCAACTCTTGACGGCTTCTGCGATCTGCTGGGCAGCCTGGGCGGGGGTGAGGTGCGTGGTGTCGACGACCTCGGCCTCGGCGTGCAGCCACGTGCGGGCCGCCTCGGCGTAGGGCTCGAGGTATTGGAGACGGAACGGGGAGTTGGGGCCGAGAACGGTGTCGCCCGCGATGCGTGCGCGGAGGGTGTCCTGGTCGGCATGGAGAACAAAGTGCCGGACCGGAATATCGTGCCGGGCAAGGCCCGAGCTGATCTCGCGCCAGTACTGCTCGACCAGGACGGTCATGGGCATCACCAGGGTTCCGCCGGTGTAGTCGAGGATGCGTCGGGCGGTTTCTACCACGAGGGGCCGCCATGGCGGCCAGTGCTGGAAGTTGTCCGTCGCGGGCAGTCCTGGCTTGATGTCCATGAGTGTCTCGCCGACTTTCTCGGCGTCGAACACCCGTGAGTCCGGGATCAGCTGCTGGACGAGCGCACTGGTCGTTGTCTTGCCTGCGCCGTGGGTGCCGTTAAGTCATACGATCATGGACTTGACGCTAGCGTCGTGCGGGCCGCGGGGACAGGCAGAGTAGAAGATCCGGTGCGGTCGATCGCCTTGACGAGTTGCTTGGCGTGGTTTTCGAGCAGTGGTTTGATGGCGCCGTAGTGGGGCTGGTGGTCAGCTTTGTGGAGCCAGTGGAAGACGTTGTGCCGTTCCCGCGTCCAGACAGCGCGTAGCGCTGGATGGGGTGCGATGTGTGGCGGGCAGGGGGCGAAGTCGGGCTCGCCTTCGGTGGCGCGGGTCCAGATGTAGGCGCTGACGGCCAGGCGTCTGCGGTCGTCGCTGATGGGTTTTCGATGGCTTGTGAGGACCGGGAGCTGGGCGAGGATGTGCTGCCAGTTCTCGGGTTCCAGGGTCCAGGTGGCGAGGGCCTCGCGTCGGCGCTGGTAGTCGATGACAGGGTCGGCGAGGAGTTCGGCGGTGATGGCGTCGAGGGCCTGCTCGAAGTCGCGGGCCGTGCCGCTGGTGCGGAGGTGGCGGTTCAGCAGCTGTGTGTAGCTGTGAGATCAAAAAGGCCCGCACTGCTTTGGCGAAGCTGGAAGCCGAGCGGGACCGGCAGATCACACAGCTCGCCAGGTATGAGAAGGCGAAGGCGGAACGTATCGCCCCGGCGGCCGGACTGAGCCTGACGGACGTCGTCACCCTGCCCCTTGCGCTGGCCCCCGACCGCCTCACCACAGCCAAGACCACCGCGCCCCGCCCCCAGCCGGACGCCTCGGCCACCACCGACAGCACCGAGGCTCCGCCCCATCCCGCCACCCAGACGCAAGCGGTGGCGCCCGCGATGGCCGCCGCCACACCAGCACAACCCATTGCCGACTTCGGTTGCTGGCCCAGCTAGCCGCCCAGCAACCGAACCTGCACCCGCACGCCATGCTGCTGCTGCCCGACCCCGCACCGCGCGCCCGCGGCTTCAGCCGCGGCCTGGTCGCAGCCCGCCAGTACCAGCAGCGCGAAGGCCACTTGGACGTCCCGCTCTCCCACCGCGAAGACATCCACCGCGATGAGGTCCTCCTCGGCCAGTGGCTGCATAAATGCCGCAGCAACACCGCACAGATGACGGCCCCCCAGATCACTGCGCTCACCGCGCTCGGCATCGACCTGGACCCCGTCTTCCAACCCGCGCCCCTCACCGTGCAGCACGCGCAGGACACCCCGTACGACGCCTGGCCACCCGACGCCGACCTGTCGTGGATCCGACCGCCTCCCTTCGCCCTCAGATGAGTACGCCGCACGCGCCATCGCGTCACCTGCCGGATGAGGGGGTGCCGCGGCCACCGCCCGGCAAAAAACCAGGTCAGGCAGCAACACATAAGAGGACTACGCGGCGGTGCGCTGGCGTTCGGCGTCAACCGCGCCGCAGAGCCTCCAGTTTGCGGGGCAGTAACTGGCGCAGCCCGTCGTACCGTAGCCGCCCGACCCGGTACGGGGTGATCAGCCCGTTCTCCTCCAGCGGCATCCCCGGAGGCTGAAGCACGGCGTTGCCCTGGTCATCGAGGACGCCGTCGTGGTTCATCCAGAGCGACACCCACAGCTTCGACGTGCCGTGAGCCCGCTGCAGGAAGCCCTTGCGCACGTCCAGCCACCGCTCCAGCGCGGCCCGTGTCAGCGCCGAGGCCTCGCCCCACTTCCCCTCGACCGTGCCGCCGCCCTGGGGGGCGCCGCTCGACGCGCACCGCGGCGTTGCCCTCGCTCAGGTCCGTGGTGCGCAGCTCGACCAGCTCCCCGCTTCGCGCCGCGGTGTCCAGCTCCAGCGCGAGCAGCGCAGTCAGCCGGGTCTGCGCCGGCGACATGGCCCCGGCCAGGTACTGGTGAACAGCTTACTCGTTCTGCTCAGGGCACCGCAGTCGTCTGCTCCGAGTCCCGGAGCGGGGGCGGTGCGGGATCCTGCAGAGGAAGAAGGGGGAGGGGATTCCGATGGGAGTCAAGTGGAGAGATCCCGCCAGTAGGTGGCCGTTGCATGGATCTTTCGAGGTGAGGGAGACGACGGGCACATGACCCCCTGTCCTGCAATGACAGCGGTATCGGCGTATCCGGATCCCCTCCGTCCATGCTGCATGTATGAGCCAAACGTGTAGATCGCAATGACTTTCCCTACGGCATCCGTGACGATTGGCGGAGCCGCAAGGAGGGTTCGTTCGTGGGTGGTCGCCCGTGAGGGAAAACGGTTCGGCTTACGACGTTGGACCGCCCGAGGCCTGCTTTTCTGCGGCATACCATCCACCGTTGCTGCCCGTCCCTCGGTACACGAGGGAAGAGGAGGACACATGTCACAGCACGTAGTCGAGTACTCCGCCGAACAGATCGCTCAGGCCGGCAAGGCTGCCGTCGCGATGGAGGCGCTCATCCAGCGCCTCAGCCAGGACGAGGACTTCGCGGTCCACCTGGCCAACAACCCGCGCGAGGCTCTCGAAGGCTCGGGCATGCTTATGGAGAAGGAGGCCGTCCAGGCGCTCATGGCGACCGACCCGGAGCGTTTCGACAAGCTCTGTGAGTCGCTGTTCGACCTCGTCGACTCCGACTTCCTGCACGCAATGACGGCGCCCTCCTGCGGCTGACCGGATCCCCGGCGCCGGGGGGCGGCGCGTAATGCTGGGCTGACCGCCCCTTTCCCGCACGCGCCGGCAGAGCAATGCAAGGAGGGCGGGGGCAGGTCGCGTTGTGGGCTTGCCCCCACCGCCCGCCTGCCCATCGAATCGCAGCGTCTTCCAGAGAGGACCGACATGGCCCGCGTCGCATTGGTCAATCTGGCCAGTCTCCCCATGCCCGGCAACGAACCGATCTTCCCGATCGGGGTGCGATGCGTTCAGGACGCTCTCGACCTGTCCGGCCACGAGACCCGGCTGATCGACTTCGTCCAGGACCCCGAAGCCGTGGACGATCTAACCTGGGCCGCCGAATCCTGGGACGCCATCGGGTTCACCATCCGCAACATCGACCCCATCGACCTCTCCTGCGACGGCCACGTCGAGCACTACGTACGGTTCCTGGACAGGGTGCGCGCGGCTCTCGACGCGACAGACCAGCGGCGCCCGCTGTTGATCGGTGGCGGACCGGGCTACACCCTGTTCGCCGACCAACTGACCCCACTCCTCGGCTTCGACGTCGGTGTGATTGGCCCGGGCGAACAGGCCATGCTCGACATCCTCGCCGCCCCGGAGGAGCACCGCGGGCTGAACAAGAACATCACAGGCCGCCGCTACGAAGGCTTTCTGACAGAGGTGCTCCGGCACCCCGAACCGCTCATGAAGGTCTATACGCAGTTCGAGGGTGCGATGATCGGGGTCGAGACCCGCAGGAAGACCTGTTACCAGGGGTGTGTGTACTGCCCGTACGCGTATCTCAACGGTGACAACAGCGGCGATCTGAAGCCCCTCGACCTCATCGCCGCGGAACTCCGGGCGATCCATGCCTCCGGCATCCGCCGCGTCTTCTTCACTGACGGCATATTCAACAGCGAACTCCGGTTCGCCAAGCAAGTGGTCCAGCTTATCGCGGAGTTGGCGCTGCCGGGACTGACGTGGTCGGCGTACTTCACACCCAAGCCGTTCGATGACGAGTTCGCCGCTCTTCTCGCCAAGAGCGGAGTCGAGTTCGTCGTCATCTCCCCTGACAGTCTCGACGACCGGGTCATGAAGCTGCTCGGCAAGACCTTCGACACGCGGCACGTCGATCGCTGTCTCGAACGCTGCCGCAAACACGGCATCCCGGCGCGGGTGAACGTCGTCTTCGGCGGACCGGGCGAGGACGCCACGAGCGTGCGCAACAGCATCGAGTACATCAACTCCAAGCTGCACGACGGTGAGTTGGTCATGCACGTCGGCTATCGGGTCCTACCCCAGACCGGCATGGCCAGGCAACTGGGCATGCCGGACAAGGACCTACTCGCCCCCACGTTCTACCCGTTTCACCCCGATACGTTCTCGTGGATCATCCGTGATCTGGAGAACCGTTTCATGCCGTCCAGCGTGCTGTTCAACTTCATGGCGGCACGCAGTTCCAGCAGGCGCATGGCCAAGGTCCCGCTGCCCGCCGACTCGCTTCAGTCAGCGCCCACCGAATTCCCTTACCTGGCACTGAGCCGAGAGCTGCCCCTCGCGTGACCGCAATGCACGAGAACCAGCCATCCGTACGGACCGGCCCGGTGCGGCGGCTAACGGCCGACGACACCGAAAGCGTCCTTCGGATCGTCGACCTCGAAGAACTGGACTCCGCCACTCTCGCGTGCGAACTCGCCCGCCCGGACGACTACATGTGGATGGGTATCGACCTGCACGGGGGGCGACTAGGCGCCGTTCACCGCAGCATGAGGTGGGGCGACCACCTTCTCCTGAAGGGCGTGTTCGTCGACGAGCCACTGCGCGGCAGCGGCGCGGCCCTGCAACTCGCGTTCGCGCTGCGTGACACCGCGCATGCCGAAGGCTACGAGGGACTCGCGGCCTGGGTCGAGCCGCACAAGCCCGAGGCCGCGCTCGCCCACATGCTGCGGCTGCGGTCCACCGGCCCCCTCGTCCACCGGTTCGACGTCCCCCTGCCAGTCGACGGTCCGTACGCTGTCGCCGCCCCGGCCCGCTCAAACGGCCGACTCGTCATGGAACCAGTGACGTCCGCGCCGCCACTGGTTGCCGACCTCCTGACCGCTGACGCGCCCGGGAGCGTGCGGTGGGTCCATGACCGACACCGCCTCGTCCTGAGCGGCTTTCCCGCCGCCTCCGTCACCGACCTCGGGCAGGTGCTGGCCGCTGCGGGCCCCCTGGCCAAGGCTGCCGGCACCCGCCGCTTGGAGCTACCCGTGCCTGCCGCGGACCTGTCGGCGGCGTTCTTCCTCGCGTCGTTGAAAGCCCATCGGCTCAGCCGTACGCCCGTCCGGCTCGGACGCACGGACTTCGGCTCCACCCGCCGAGGACGCGCCGCACGAGAGCCGAAGGAGCAGGTCCGCGCATGATGCCGCGCGAAGCGCGAGCCCTGGCCCTTCAGCCCGACGAGGAGAAGGCGCACGCCGAGCTGTCCCGTCACGGCCTCGACGCGGCCCGCCTGCGGCAGTTGCTCGGCCACCTCGACGACCGTCCCTGGCGAGCCTGGTCGGACACCGTGGAACTCGTCGACGACGCGAGCGGCCGGCGCACCGACATGGCAGTGCACGTACCGCCCCACCGGCCCGGCCGACGCCTCGGCGCCCTGATCGTCCTGCACGGCGCGGGCGGCTCCGGCGAGCAGATCCTGCCGTACTTCACCGCTCTCGGGGACCGGCTCTCGCTCGCGGTCCTGGCGCCCACCGCGCGGGAGTTGGCCAAGCCGACGCACCACCTCGATGTAGCGGGCATCTTCGGCAGCCGGTTCCGGATGCCGCGCTGGGACCTGACCGGCCAGGACTTCCCGCACACCGCCCTGCGGTGGGCCCGTACGGTGCTGGGCGCCGACCCCGACCGCTGCGTGCTCGCCGGAGTGTCCATGGGCGGACTGGCCACCTGGAACCTGGGCATGCGGTTCTGGCACTCCTTCGCCGCCGCCGTCCCCCTCAACGGCGCCCTCTCGATGTGGGAGGCGTTCGGCCCGGACCGACGGACACGGGCCCTGCTCAGCAACACGCTGCCGCTCCCTCTCTTCGTGATCCACGGAGCCCAGGACACCCGCATCCCGCCTCAATTCGACCGCGAGTCCGTCGCCACTTTGCGCGAACTGGGACACCGCGACTTGGAGCATGCCGAGATCCCGGACGGCGCCCACGGTCTGGACACCCTCAGACTCACCGAGGACAACCCGCTGTTCCTGCGACTGGAGCGATGGCTGAGCCGAGCCAGGCGCGCACGGCCGCCCCTGGAGATCCACCACCGCGCCGACCAGGACGCGCACGGCCGTGCCCACTGGGTGGCGATCAGTGGGATCGCACCCGAGAGACGGGGCGAGATCCACGCTCGATGGACCATGTCGGATCGCATCGAGATCGAGGCGAGCGGTGCGCGGCGCGTGACGCTCCACCTGTGCGGCGATCGGCTCCCCGCCAGCCGCACAATCTCGGTCACCGTCAACGGCACGGAGTCCACCGTGATCTTCGTGCCCGACGCGGATGTCGTGCGCCGCACCTTCCGGGACACCGCGGACGCGGGACTCGTTGCCGAACAGGTCATCCACCTCGACGTACCGCGACCGTCCCGTACCGAGCCCACCGAACCGAACGCACACGCGAGGTGTCGCAATGCTGACTCGATCTGATATACGGGCGTACCTCACCGCCAAAGGCCCGGCCCAGGAGGAACTCTTCGCCGAGGCCCGGCGGCTTCGGGAGGAACACTTCGGGCCGACAGTGATCTTGCGTGGCGTCATCGAGATCACGAACGTGTGCCGGGTGAACTGCGACTACTGCCCGATGCGCCGCGACAACACCTCCGAGAACGACCATTACTTCATGAGCAGCGACGACATCGTTGCCCGCGCCCGCGCCATCCGCGACGCTGGCATCGACATCGTCCTCCTCCAGGGCGGCGAGACCCCGCGCAATGTCGCCACCCTGGAAGACGCCATTCCGCGTATCTGCGAGCTGTTCGACGGGCGCGTTGAGATCCTGCTGAATCTGGGCAACCTGCGGCGCAGCCAGTACCAGCGCCTGCGCGACCTCGGCGCCACGAGCTACATCCTTAAGCACGAGACGAGCGACCCCGACCTCCACCAGGCGATCCGCCACGAATCGCTGCAGACTCGCCTGCGGTGCTTCCGTGACCTTGTGGACCTCGGTTACCGGGTGGGTACGGGCCTCATCTCCAGCCTGCCCGGACAGACCCTGGACAGCATCGTCGACGACATCGAACTGGCCGAGACGCTCGGGGCCCACATGTGCAGCGTCGCTCCCTTCGTCCCGGCGCCCGACACCCCGTTGCAGCTCGCGCCCGCCGGTTCCAACGAACTGGCCCTTAACACGATCGCCGTGCTGCGCCTGCACCGGCCGCAGATGCTGATCCCATCGGTGAGCGCGCTTGAGAAGACGTCCGCCGGCGGCCAGTCCCGCGGCCTGGAGGCCGGCGCCAACGTCATGACTGTCAACTTCACCGGCGCCGACGACCAGCAGCGCTATCTGATCTACGGCAAGGACCGCTACGTGGTGAGAAAACAGCATGTCGAGGAGCTGACCCGGGCCTCCGGCCTGCGCCTGCGCGGATCGGTGTTCCTGGACTCCGAGACGAGTACTGACGTTCCCGTGGGGGCCGGTGCGAGGAAGCCGGTGTCGTGAACCACCCCATAAACTTGCACTCCGTGTCGTCCACGAACTTCCGACGCTTTTGGTTCGGCCAGACCCTCTCACAGTTCGGGACCCGCATCGGCACCCTCGGGCTGTCCGTCACCGCCGTCGAGTTGCTCGACGCCGACACCCGGCAGGTCGGTGTGCTCGCCGCGGCCTCCACCGTCTGCTACCTCCTTATCGGGCTTCCCGCGGGCGCGTGGGTGGACCGGCTGCTCAAACGCAGGACGATGATGTGGGCGGCGCTCATCCGGTGCCTCACCGTCCTCACCGTCCCGTTGCTCTGGCTGACGGGCGACCTCAGGATCGAGGTCCTCTACGGAGTCGCCGTCCTCGTTGGCGTGGTGAGCGTCTTCTTTGACGTCGCCTACCAGTCATACGTACCGGTGCTGGTGCCCGAGCAGGAGATCGGCGCCGCCAACTCCCGCTTGGAGGCGACAGCCCAGGTCTCGACGCTTGGTGGGCCGGCGCTCGCCGGTCTGCTCATGCGGGTCGTCAGCGCCCCCGTCGTCATGCTTGTGGACTCCTTCACGTACCTCGTCAGCTTCCTGTCCCTTAGCGTGACCAGAGACGCTGAGCAGAAGCCCGAACCGGTCACGGGTAAGGGGAACCGACTGCTCGCCGACATCGCCGAGGGCCTGCGCTTCGTCCGGGACCAGCCCGTCATCCGGCGGCTCGCGGTTTCCATGGGAGTCTCCAACTTTTTCGCCACCGTCGTCTCGACCTTGGTGCCCGTTCTCGTGATCCGCACCATCGGCTTCGACTCGTTCATGCTTGGGCTCGTCATGACCTGTGGCGCCGCAGGCGGCGTGCTGGGCGCGCTGCTCGCTCCCAAGGCCCGGCAGCGGCTCAGCGCCGGGACCGTGATGGCCTGCGGCCTGCTCACGGCCGCGTCCTTCACCGTCGCCAACCCCCTGGCCGCCGTCCTGGCCCCCCACAGCAAGCTGGCCGCGGGCGCGGTGCTGCTGCTCGGCGAGTTCGGCCTGACAGTGGGCGCGCTCCTCTTCAACGTCACGCAGGTCAGCCTGCGGCAGACCCTTTGTCCCAAGAATCTCCTGGGTCGTATGAACGCCTCGGTCCGCTTCGTCGTCTGGGGCAGCATGCCGCTCGCGGCGCTCTTGGCGGGCTGGCTAGGCTCGGCGATCGGAGTCACAGCTACTCTCTGGGTCGGCGTAGTCGGCAGCCTGGTCACGGTCCTCCCGATCCTCACCATCGACCGGCTGATGGACTCCCGTACGGACGCGACACGGGCGCTGGAGACGGAGACCGTACGATGACCGCGCGGCGGGATCTGGTGGCACGGATCCTCGACCACCGGGTCCGGGTAAACGGCGACCGCGTGGACGCGGCGGAGTCCGCCTTCCACCGGCTCACCGAAGCGCTGCCGCGCGCTGGCGTCCGACCCGGTGACATCGTCGTGCTGGACGGACTGCACGGCCGAGACCTGATCGTCGCCGCCCTGGCCGTCTGGCAGTCGGACGCCGTCCCCCTCCCCGTACCGCCGAGGGACCCCGCCGCGGGAGCGGCGGACGACGACTGGCAAGGCACCTGCCGCATCACCAGGACGCTGTCCGTGCTCTCTGCCGCCCCCGCGCCCCGGGACGAGCGGCTGGTGACCACGGCGGTGCTGCACCTTAGTTCGGGCAGCACCGACCGCCCGAAAGTCGTCCGCCGCGGCGTCGCCAGCGTGCTTCAGGACGCGGAGGGCTACCGGCAGGGCCTCGGACTGAGGCATGACGACCGGGTCGCGGTACCCGTACCGCTCACACACTCCTTTGGCTGGGGCGTCGCCGTCGCCGCGCTCCTCGCCGGATGCGATGTCGACGTCACCCCGTTCGTCCGGGCGGGCACCCTGGCACGCAAGGCCGACGCCGGGACCGCGTCGGTTCTCGCTGTCACCCCGCCGGTGGCCCGCCTTCTCGTTGAGACCCGCCGCACCGGCTCGGCCCGTCCCCGGGCGGCGATGGCCGGTGCAGGCCCCGTACCGGCCGACCTCGATGAGGCGTTCAGGGACCGCTTCGGCGTCCCCCTGCTGCGTGGCTACGGCTCGACGGAGACCGGAGGCACCTTCCTCGGAGACCGTGGCATGGGCCGTCCGGTACCCGGAATCGACGTCCTCGCGCCATCGCAGGGGGAGCGCGGCGAATTGGTACTCCGGTCAGCCGCCCCGGTCGAGGGCCGCCTGGATGACGAACGCGGGCCCACCAGCGAGTGGCACACCGGTGACATCGTCCGGCACCACAGCAACGGCTGTCTGTACTTCGAGGAACGCGCCCGCGGGCCCCTCCGCCTGAATGGCACCTTCATCAAGGCGGACCTCACACAACGCCTCCTGCGCCGCGTCCACGGAGTTAGGGACGTCTTCCTCCTAGTGCTGCCACGCGAGGGCATGCCCGAGTTCGAGGACTTCTTCGCGGTGGTGGAGGGCGGTGCCCCGGCTGCGGACCTGACCGCCGCCCTGACGGGGGCCGAGGCCGAGGTGCCCGTGCCCCGCGTTCTCGTATGCGAGCGCCTGCCGAGGACCACGGTGGGCAAGCCCGACCGGCAAGCGCTCATCGAGTGGGTACGAAAGGTGGGCGTATGACAGACCTCGCGCAACCCGAGCACCTCAAGGAGTGCGAACTGCTGGTCGCCAGGCTGGTCGTGCAGGCCATGTCCGAACGGGGTATCGAGCCCCCGGCCGTACGAGACCTGGCACAGGACGCCGAACTGCGTACGCGCGACCTCTCTCTGTTCGGACTGAGTTCGCTCGATTGGATCGCTCTCGCGACCCGGCTGGAGGAGACGATTGACGCGGAGCTGCCCGACGAGGTGCTGGTTACTCCGAAAAGCCGCTCCGTGGCGGGCTGGGGTGCGGCGGTCCTCGCCGCGAGCTCGACCGAGCCCCAGGCGCAGGACCCGAACCGATGACTCCTCGGAGCCAATGACCTTGGAAGTGGGGAACGTGCAGGAAACAGAGCAGGGCCGCCGCTACATCGTCGTCGACGACTTTCTGAGTCCGCAGGACTTCGCGGCGGCGCAGGACCTCATGACGAACACCGCATTCACACTGCGGGACAGCGTCATCTCGTCTGAGGACGGACCGGCCCACCGCTCCCGAGGCGCGCGCTTCACGCACGACCTCGGTCTTCCCGACGCCGCACGGCAGCCCGGGGTGTACGAAGAGCTGGCCCGGACTGTCCGCGCGTACGTGCACTTCTTTGGTGAGGCGGGCGCCGACTGGGACAGGATCTCATTCGCCTTCTGGAAGTACCCAGCGGGCAGCCGACTCGGCTGGCACAACGACGCCGGCCTGGGCAGGCAGGGCGAGTTCATCCTGTTCCTCCACGACAGGTGGCGGCCGTCCTGGGGCGGCGAACTGAAGCTGGTCGACGAGGACCCTCTACCGGCGACCGACGCCGAGAATGCCGAGAAGGATCTGGTCCTCCGCATGGAGGCACGGATCGCCCGCAGCCAGACCAGCCCGGTCGCGATCGTGCCGAAACCGAACCGTCTGGTCATGGTCAAAGCGGACACCGTGCACACCATCAGCCGCGTGGACCACACCGCAGGCGACGCGCTGCGCCGCACGCTCACCGGCTTCGTCGCGAAGAGTCCCATGCGCGCACGGACCCGGGAGAGTGCGCTGGAGAGCCTCAGCGCGCTGCTCACCGCTGACTGACTTGGACCACCCGCTGAGCCGAGACCCCGACGTCTGGAGGACGACATGCAACCGTGGCTTGCCGAGAGCCCGGCCTATCTGGAGCGATGGATTGACGAGCAGGGAGTGGACAGGGCCTCGCTCGCGCGGGTGACCAGCGGTTTGGAGATCGCCCTCCAGGGAAAAGTGAGCGAACACGTGAGCGGCGGGCAGGAGCCCAACCTCTTCGTACCCGGTCTCACAGAGAAGGCATGGTGGGATGACGAGGACTTCCCGTGGCTGGCGGGCGTGGAGACAGCAACGTCGGACATCAGGGCGGAGTTCGAGAGCCTGGGGGGCCTTGCCGGAAAGAGGGTAGTCGCCAACCCGACCGAACTGGCTGACGAGGGCCGCTGGTCGGCGCACTACCTGTACTACTCCGCCAAGTCCTACCCGCGGAACCTCAGCGCCTGCCCCGCGACCGTGCGGGCACTGCGGCCCGCACACGGGGCGCTTGGCTGCGGCATGACGTACTTCTCAGTGCTGGACCCCGGCACCCACATCGCGGCGCACACCGGCTTCACCAATGCGCATCTCCGGTGCCACCTGGGCCTCGTGACCCCCGAGGGGGCACGGATGCGGGTCGGTGACCGGACGAGGACGTGGCAGCCCGGCAAGGCCTTCGTCTTCGACGACTCCTACGACCACGAGGTGTGGAACGACAGTAAGCAGGGACGCGCCGTCCTCCTGTTCGACATCTGGCACCCGGAACTGACGGAGATTGAGGTCAGGGCGATCTCATACCTGATGGAGGTCTCGCGCAAGCTGATCTACCGGTCTTTCTGGACGAAGGAATTCGTCGCCTGATCCGGGCCCGGCCTCGGCCGCGGCCCGCTCCATCAGAACGCGGCTGACTCCCTCCCCACCGGGTGGAGTGACGAGTTCCTGCGCCGCCACCAGTATCCGCCTTCGCTACTGTCCCAGCCATTCCCGCCGCAGATGCTTGTCGAAGGTGGCAGCAAGCCATCCACCGCTAGGGTCGAGCGTTCCGGGTCTTCCACCGGTGACGACAACCTCATCTGATGGACGCCACACGCGGTCGGACACCGTGCACGCGGTGACCTCGGCTGCGGGCCCCCAGGCGAGGCAGTCACGAAACAGCCCCGGCTGTCCCGGATTTGCTTACCAGAACCGCCCGACAATCATGGGATCGGAGCGGGTGGCGTCCGTCTGAGGTGGTCAGAGGTGGGGTGGTGGTCGGCCGGTGAAGAATGGGGCCGACGGCACCACTGCGATTGTGCGAAGAGCGAGCCGTGGCTCGCACGGACAAGGGGTGGGGCCACGGAAGCAGAAAGGCTCAGCGCCCGAGCTCTGAGCACCGCGTAGCAGCGTTCACGAGGGAGCTTGCGCGCCATGTGATTGGACATGACCGCCAGGACCTTGAACTCTCGTGTAGTTCCTCGTCTTGACTCAGGTGCCTAGTAGATCCTGCCGCGCAGCGTCCGTCGGTATGAGCGTTCACGGGAGACAGGCAAGAGCCATTCCACTTGCTGCCCTTTGCGCTCGTCGGCTGCCATGGGGGTAGCTGGAGTAGCCGCAGTGGATCGGTCAGGTCGCCAAAGAGGGTGTCTTGGGCGGGCGGCGCGGGTCCTCCCGCGGTGGGGGTGCGCCGGCCGCGCCGTCGGTCAGCGCGTACCGGCAAGCCGCGCGCAGGTCAGGCAGCTCGAGCTGTGCCCCCATGAAGCGGGCGGCTACTGACCTTCTGGCGCCTGCCTCACTCATACCGTCGGTGGCAGACACCAGAAAACCTCGTCGGTCTCCCTGTTGTGCCGCCAAGTAGCCAGGGCGCGTGAAGCCACGAGCCGATCGAGGAGTTCGGCAGTTTGGTGAGGCGAGTGCCCGCACTGGCGGGCCAGAACATCAAGATCGGTGGTCCAGCCACCGTGTGCACTATGAGAAGCCAAGACGAGTGCGACCAGCTGCACGGCCGGCGGTCGTGCAGCCGATACCAGCACCGGGGTAGGGCGCAGTGCCCACTGCGCGGCACGCGCTCGCTCCCGGCCGCTGCCTGGCTGTTGCAGCACGAGTGCATAGTCCAGCAGCTGGGTCTCCATGTGGAGGCGACGACGCCCTGTCTGGTATCGCAGCCAGCCCGCGTGCTCCAGCTCCGCCCACAGCTCCATGCGGCCGTGCAGCCGCATGCCGCGCAACAGGCCTGCGGGCAGTCGAACGGAGCCGCTCACGTCGGCGCGTAGGGCACATTGCACCGCGAGCATCCGGGCGGCGGGGGAGGTGAACTGGGGGAGGGCCACCGCCAGATAGCTGAGCATCTCCCGTACGAGGGTTCGTTCGGCCGGGGTGCCCGGCACCCTCGGATGCCGGCCAGGGCATTTTGCGGGGTGGGAAGCGACCAAGGTGGCCGGAACCACGGCGGTGTGGCTGGTGGCGGCCGCACAGGCGGCGCAGGTGTCGGAAAGGCGCCAGATTCGGCCGCTGCGGTCGCGGGTCAGTGCCAGCATCACGGGCCCCGCGCATCCGCGATGGCGTAGATGCCAGGAACAGCCCTGCGCCTGGCACTGACAGGTGCGCAAATGGGTCGGGAGCGGGTCGGTGCGCGCGTGACGAGCCAGATGCGCCAGGACAGCCGATCGGGCGGAGGCAGGCTGCAGGGGAGGGGAGTGCACGGTGCAGTGCGGGCAGGCGAGGCTGTGGCCACCTGCTCGGGACTGCAGTTCCACCGTCCAGATGCGCCGTACTGCGGGATGCGCGCCGGCAAGCCTCATTGCCCCGTCGTCCTCCTGTCTGTTCGCGCCGCCGTAGCGGGAGCTCCATGCAGGGAGCACCCGAGCGCACCGTAGTGCAGATCCCTGCACTACGAACGTCGCTCCCACTCGTGCGGATAGTGCAGAAGTCTGCACTGACAGGGCAGGGTCCTGCACCGTCGGATGGTGGAGTGACGATCTTGCCGCCCGACCCCGACCTCAACGCGCTGCGCGTGACGCTGGCGCGGCTGAGGAACGAACGCGGCTGGACCTTCGATGGACTCGCCGAGCGCAGCGGCCTGGCACGACGCACACTCATCGACCTCGAGCACGGCCGTACCACCGGCAGCCTCACCACCTGGCACGCCCTCGCCCACGCCTTCGACGTCCCCATCGAGCAGATGCTGGGCACCCTCTGCGACGACCACACCCCGCCCGGCACCCCGCATTCCTGACCACACCGCGCAGATGTAACCCGGCATCGAATCACCCGCACCGGTGAACGCGCATCGAAAATCTCGGCGCCTACTAGATCAAGAGTTCGATGTCGTTCGGCTGTGCGAGGGACCTCGGCCTGTCCCTCACCAACCTTCCGGGGTGTCGACTGGCACGGTCTGCGCCATGCATTCCGACACTGCTGCCCCCGGCTGCCACTGGGACGGCAGCCCACGCACCGCACACCACCGGCGCCCGCTTCGAGTGACAGCCGCCAGCCCCAGCCGTCTCCTGCGCACCGGGCAGAGCGGCCGCTGCCGACGATGCGGCCACAGAGCCGACTGGTTCCAGCGCGCCGACCAGCGGCCCATCACCCTGCACCCCACCGAACTGGACGCCTCCCAGGTCCCCGCCCCCTGCCGGTGGCACCTGAACGGCGGCATCGCCCATCCTCACGACGACGGCAGCCCTTGGTGCCGCATCCCGCACCTCACACTCTGCCCAGACCACACCCCCACCGTGCAGGCCGGTCCCTACATCGAATCCCTCCGCCGCAAACTCGCCGTCCGTACCCGGCGCCTGATCGACACGGGACGATTCACCCCGACTCCTCCGACCGCCCCCTGCACGTCATCCGACAGCCATGGCCGCCCGGCCCAGCCGGTTGTGCAACTGCTGCTGGGCCGCTATCTCGCCGACGTTCCTCTTGAGGACCTGCGCTGCGTGGCCCAGACCCGTCAGCGGCGCCGCTGTCCCCGTAGCATGCTCGAGCCCGGAGCCCCGCGTGGTGTCTGGACTCTGCAACCGGCCAGCCCGCAGCGAGGCCAACTCGCTCTGCCTGCCGCCCACATCGCTGTCTATGACCTCACCCGCCTGCCCTACTCCGAGCAACTGCGCTGGCGCACCCAGCGATGCACCACTCACGCAGCAACTCCAAGCGCCGCAGACCTCGCGCTCACCGGATGGCAAGTCTTTGACCCCCTGCTGCATGCGCAGCACCTCCGCAGCCGCTTGCCGCATCCCGTTCCCGGCCACTAGCGACACGTGACCGCCGCACCGGGCCGGATACCACCCTGACCACAGCCGATGGCGCGCAACGTCCCAGCCACATCGCCCGGGCGCGCCAAGGCCGGTAGCCCTACGGAGCCGCACCGTGTTGAATCCCACCCCTGAACAGCAAGCCGCAGCTGACGCCTTCCACGCAGGAGAACACTTGGCCGTGCAGGCCGGCGCAGGAACTGGCAAGACCACCACACTCGCCCAGCTGGCACGCGCCACTCAACGCCGCGGTCGTTACCTCGCCTACAACCGGGCCATCGCCCAGGACGCCCGAGCCCGCTTCCCGCCCACCGTCAGCTGCAAGACCGCACACTCCCTGGCCTACGCCGCCATCGGCCACCGCTATGCACGCCGCCTGAATTCTCCTCGCCGGCCCGCCTGGCAGACCGGGCAGGCTCTGGGCATCACCAAAGCCATCCGCATCGGCGAGCGAGATCTGCCGCAGAGGGCTTTCTCCAACGCCGTTCTGCGCACCGTGGCCCGCTTCTGCCACACCGCAGACCTCACCATTACCCGCCACCACGTCCCGCACCTGCGCGGCCTCGAGGAACCAAGTCTGCACAGGGAACTCGCCGATCACGTCGTGCCGTTCGCTCATAAAGCCTGGGCGGACCTGCAGCATCCCGACGACGGCATCGTCCGTTTCGACCACGACCACTACCTGAAAATCTGGGCCCTCACCCACCCCAGGATCGATGCCGACTTCTTGCTCCTGGACGAAGCGCAGGACACCAACCCCGTCGTCGAGCAGATCTTCCTCGCACAGCGCGCCCACGCTCAGCTCGTCATGGTGGGCGACTCCGCCCAGGCCATCTACGACTGGCGCGGCGCCAAAGACGTCATGACCGCCTTCGACGGCACCAAGCTCGCTCTGTCGCAGTCCTTCCGCTTCGGTCCCCGGCTCGCTGAAGAGGCCAACCGGTGGCTGGCGATCGCCGACGCCCCGATCCGTCTCACCGGCACCGACACGGTGCCCACCCACGTGGGCCCCGTAGCCCGGCCCGACGCAGTACTGTGCCGAACCAACGTCGGCGCGATGGCCCAGGTCATGAACCTACTGGCCACTCCATCCCGAGTAGCACTGGTCGGCGGAGGCGAAAGCCTGCGCGCCCTGGCCGCGGCCGCCCAAGACCTCAAAGAAGGCCGCCCCACTACCCACCCCGAACTGGTCCTGTTCACGACTTGGGGAGACCTTCAGGACTACGCCATCTACGACACGGCCGGACGAGACCTCCAGCCATTGGTCGACCTCGTCGACACCCACGGCACCCACGCCATCCTGACAGCCGTCACCCGGCTCGCTCCCGAAGATAAGGCGGAGGTGACCGTCTCCACCGCGCACAAGGCCAAAGGTCGCGAATGGAACAATGTGAGGATCGCCGACGATTTCACACCGCCCCCGGACAGCGACCACCACGACGACGCCGGCCGCGCACTACCAGGACCAATCGGCGACGGAGAAGCACGCCTGGCCTACGTCGCAGTCACTCGTACACGCGGATGCCTCGATCTGGGAGGCCTCAGCTGGATCGATCAGCACCCCGACGGCAGACCGAGCCGAGCTGGAGAACGTTCAGTGGCATGATCCAAACTCTCATCTGCTGTGATCCCCATCCGCAAGCTGCCCGGAAGCGTCGGAATCTGAATCAGTGCCATCCCGCCAATGACGGTGTGCCATGACCATGAAGAAGCACAAAGCGGCACTCCATGCACGATGCCGTTGGTGACAGCGGGCAGACATGCCGGCTCTATCGCTGCCTGCGTGTGACAAAGGACCAGGTGAGTGGACGTCAGTTCGGCATCAAATGTGGAGCATGACGGACCGTGAGCCGACGCCCGCGCAATACGGGATGGACCCCTCGACCTGCTGTCCGGTCCCGTTCAGGCCACGAAGCCGCAGTCCAATCAGACCTTGGGCAACCGGCTCACATCCAGCCAAGACAGGTGCCACCCTGCGGCACGGCCCACGCCGTTACCGCTCGAAGTTGAAAAAGCGAAGACCACCTCACGGCCGGGTCCCTTCACCGTCCCCTCACGCGATCGTGACCCCCTGGGACGCAACCGTGTCCACCGTCACGTCCGACAGGTTCAGTTCACGAGGTATGTCCGGCGATGGTGGTCTTGCCTCGTAGGCCAAGCGCTCCTAGAACGGCAGGGCAACGGCATCGCGCATCGACGAGCCTTGCTCAGAGCCGAAAGTGAGCGGGGCCAGAGGGGAAAGTTCTCTTGTCCGAATACTTATTACGAAGAAGACGTGTCCTGTCCAAGTTAGCCATGGGTGCCTGCTCGATCCTGCTGATGGGATCCGGTGGTGTTGCCACCGCAGCCGACAATGCTGACGGGAAGCCCAGTTGGGACTACGCGCCGTCCTCCCGGCCTGCGGCAGGACCGGAAACCGTCGCCATAGCTAGCGACAGCCGACCTGTCTCTGGGAGAAACCTCGAGGCCGGCCCGCCGTTCACGAAGAACTCATCCGGCGTATGGCAGGCCGATCGCACCACAGTCACGTTGCGCAACACCGTCACCGACGCCGATGGTGACGCGTCGAATCTGACCTTCCAGGTCTACACCACGGATGCCAGCGGCAACCCGAAGGACCAGGTCCAGCTCACCGACCCCGACACGGGCCAACCTGCCGCCTACGGCGTGATCGTGTCCGACTTCGTCACCTCCGGCGGAAGGGCATCGGTCACCATCAGGTACGGCGACCTGAAGACGAATACGACCTATGCGTTTCGCACCAGCGCCTTCGACGGAAGCCTGTACGAGACCAACTGGTCGCCGTGGGCGAAGTTCCACACCCGCAGCAGGGCAGTCAGCATCACCCTGCCCGAGCCCAACAAGGACGCTCCAGCCCTCAACCAGGACACTCACCAGCAGCCGCAGCAAATAGCCCAGCCCTCCATAGTGGTGGTGCCTCCGACGGAGCCGCCCATCGGGCTGAGCGCCGCAGATGGCTGGAGCTGCGGCGAGCTGAACACCAAAACGGGAATCCAGCCGTGCTCGCGACTCGTGCCCAACAACAGCAAAAAGGTTCGCGATGCTCTCACCAGGGGAACGAGGGCTCCTCTGCCTCACCTGGTCGACTGGTGCGAGAACCTGCTCAACTCACATATCAAGCGCTACGAGGCGTGCATCGGAAGCTTCACCTACGAGCACAAAGGCGTCGTCACCAAAGATGGCCAGCCAACCGGTGAAGTATTGAAATCGTCCTGGGCAGTCGGTCAAGAGGTCAAACTCTCAGGCACCTCGGCAACGTTCACACAGCAACTCGTCCTGGTCCCGGTGGAGATCGACCCCAAGTTCGGATCGGTGACACTGAACGTAGAGTTCGACTGCCTTCTCGCCGACCGGTGCAACAACGGCCCGCAGTCATGGGACGGGGCGCTGGTGTGGACGGCCGCTGACCCGTTCTCCCACTCAGCCGTCGGGAAAATCGACCATACCTGGAATGCGGCAAACAGCGCGGACAGGCTGGACCTGTCCACGAAAATCACTGCCTACTCGCCGGTGGCGAACCCCTCCGCGGCACGATGGCAGGCAGATGGCGCGCAGGTCCGGTGCGACAAGATCTCATCCGCCACGCCGGGTTGCAGCTTCTACAAGTACATCCCCACCTGGAGGATGAACTTCGACAAGACGCCGCCGGCCGTTGCGCATGCGTGGCTCATCCAGGCCAAGCTCCCCACCCATCCCGGCAGTAAGACAGCCAACAAGCCGCTGTTCTACCTGCCTGCCGCGTCGAAGAACGCGCACAATCGCGACCCGGACGACAACCGCAAGGTGATCTGTCCGGACGGATGGGCAGCCACCTACGGCAATCCGGACGCCACCAAAGTCACCGAGATCAGCCCGACCGACAAGGTGTCGTGCGACGAGTTCGCCTACGCCTCCACCTACAACTCCGGCGGCATGCCTGCCAGCAACGGCGGAATGAACGAAGTCGACACCGGAAACGACTGCGTTCAGACCTACGCCACCCGCGTCAAGCAGGGTGAATGGCACCTGTACGACGACATTCGCGAAGCTGCTCCCTCATGGACCGAGGTGTGCGGCCGTTCGGCCATGTCGGGATGGATCAACTCCACCTCGATGGGCGGAGCATTCAGCTCCGGCTTCTCGGCCAAGTACCGGCTGCTGGACAAGGACCCGTACTGGGTGGACTTCCCCCAGTTCGCGCACTGCGATGCGTCTAAGGTGACCGTGACTTGTACGGTGCCCAAGCCGTAACGCTTCGATGACAGCTGGTGGGGTGCAGCGACTCCTGTCGCTGTGCCCCGCCGGCCTCATGTTGTGGACGAAGGAGAGATCGGTAGTGCCTGACAACCTCGCATGGATTGCCGATGCCTGGCATGGCGGGAACTTGAATGCCGCAGACCTGTACATCACCTGCGCGCGCGGGCTCAGTCCTCAGCAGCTGGCGCAACGCATGGCCGACCACGAGCCTGTTGAGATCGGTTCTGCTCTGACCATCCAGGAAGCGTCGAGCATGGTTGACCTCGCGCAGGTCTACTGCGTCGGCCGCATCGGCCAAAGCGGCGACTGGTCTTTCATCGCGGAGTGCGGCGCCAGCGAAGGCTGGTCCCTGGATCCAGCAGTGTCCCGCGGTGCCGAGGTGCTGATCTTCGACCCACGGCCGGACGATCCGCCCTCCTTCTTCAGCTACCTCGCCAACGGTGAAGTGCAGCTGCACTTCGAACTCGGCTTCGGCTACGACCCTGCAGGAGCCCAGCCGGACCTGCTGCGCCCGGCGCTGGAAATGGCCGGAGTCATTCCGCCGGAAGACTCCATCGATGACATGCTCGGCGAGGACGTCGAGGTATCCCCAGTCGAAGAGAAGCGCCGAGTGCTGGAAGTTGTGGGCGAGTATTTTGGGCTGTCTCTCCCGCGGCAGGCGATTGAGACCGAAAGGCTCCCCGCCGTGATCACCCGCACTTCACCTCCGTCCTCCTGGTAAGCACCTCAACACCCGGCCGCCGTTGACGCATCTCGCCGGCGGTGTAGGCGCTCGCAGTCTCCTCGAGTCTCAACGCTTCAAGGACCGTGCTTGTACTTGGTCCTGTGCAGCCAGGCTGTGGGCTGGGCCTGGTTCGAGGGAACCACTCCTGCCCGCATCCTGGGCATTACACGTAATCGACGTGTGGTGACACATTCACGACGCGAGCCGCCTCTGCACATCGATGACCTCGTGGAAGCGCTACTCCATGAGTTTCGTTGCCTCAGTCGCACGAACGACCCGGCGGGCCGGCCCTTGCGTACCCACTGCTGTGTTTTCACAGGCTTCCTTCCCTGCGTCCTACGCTGATCAGCCAGCCGATTGCCTCCTTTGCCTCCGTGACGGAGCCGACCCAGGGATGGATGCCTGGGTGCATGGAAAATGTCCGGGCCAGCCAATCTTTGACGGGCCCTCAGTGCTCCGCTAACCTTCATGCCGAATCAGATATAAGAGTTTGCATGTAGGGAGGTGGTTGGGATGCTACTGACGACCGGGCAGGCAGCTGAGGAACTCGGCTGTGCCATCACCACCTTCCGCCGTCTCGTGCAGGCGGGACTGCTGCCGGGCCTGTCCCGCCGTGGTGTGCGCGTCATGGTTCCGCTCCAGGTGGTCCAGGCGCTCGGTAGGCGCTGGCACGCCCCGCTGGACCAGTTGGACGCTCGCGAGGTTGCCGTCCTGCGGGTGGACGCGGCCAAGCAGGTACAGGAACCGGACCGGAAGTGGATTGGCTTTGCGGCCTCCCTCACCCACGAGGACCTCCTCAAGGCGCTGCGTGGCTGGTGGCGTTGCGATGCACCGAGCGTGGCGGCTGCCGGAGTCCTGCCGGTGACCCTTTCGGGCTACGTAGTGGCCGTCCTGACCGGCCTGGAAGCCTGGGAGAAGAACGCCGAAGGCCGCTATGCCTTCCCGCACGCGCGGCTCGCAGGCTACGTCACCGACCTCGCCACGCCCGTAAGCCAGGTGCTTGCCTCCTCGCAGACCGACCGCAGGCTAGCGGAGCTCCTGCTGGGCAGCCGGCTTGTCTCCCACTCGGGCGGGGCGATCGCCTACGTTCCCGCATCCGCCGCCCGCCGTCCGGACAAGGAAGACTGATGGACGCACAGCGCTACACCGCAGCCCTCGCCGAACTGCGCACCGTACGGGACGAGATCAAAAAGGCCCGCACTGCTTTGGCGAAGCTGGAAGCCGAGCGGGACCGGCAGATCACACAGCTCGCCTCGTATGAGAAGGCGAAGGCGGAACGGATCGCCCCGGCGGCCGGACTGAGCCTGACGGACGTCGTCACCCTGGCCCCTGCGCTGGCCCCCGACCGCCTCACCACAGCCAAGACCACCGCGCCCCGCCCCCAGCCGGACGCCTCGGCCACCACCGACAGCACCGAGGCTCCGCCCCGTCTCGCCACCCAGACGCAAGCGGTGGCGCCCGCGATGGCCGCCGCCACACCAGCACCGTCCGTCGCCGCCTCCCTGCAGGCTGCTCCTGCCGAAAACCCTGGTCCCGACGGCCTTGCAGCTCCGGACGAGCCGCGTGCCCTCCCGTCGATCCCTGAGGGGGCAGCGGGCAACGGCTGGTTCACGCACACGGCGAACCTGCTCTCCACAGCACCGAACTTCACCCAGCAGGCTCGCTCCACGGTCTTCCTGGACCCGGACACGGGCGTACTGGTGCACCGCAGCCAGACACACCGCCTCGACCTGGCCGACACCTCGGTCGCCGCTATCCTGAACGCCGTCTTTCACGTTGTGCCGGAGGGTGTGGAACGCATCTACATCACCGGCGGCGAGCCCTGGCACCGTGACGCCGACCGCTATCCCTACCTGCGGGATGCGGTCGCGGCCTGGCTGAACGCCCCCACGCCAGGCTGGCGCACCGACACCGGCCGCGGCAAAGACCGGATGGCCGGACACTTCGTCCACGCCCGCAATCCGGTCGGCCGCTACCAGCGCGACAACGGCGACGCCCACGTCGAAATCCGGTCAGTGGGGGAGTGGTTCGACACCGACGGCGACGACCCGGCCACCATCCGGGACGCATTCGTGCTGCTGTGGCAGGCACTGCGCCGCCACTGGCCCGACGCGGTCATCATGGGCTCCCCGTCTCAGACCGGCCGCGACCTTTGGACCCGCACCATCCCCACCCGCGGCCAGCACGCCGAAGGCTTTCCCGTCTTGTCCGAGGAACTGCGGGGCCTGCTGCACGCCACCGCCGGCCAGGGCCGCAACGAACTCATCCTCCCGCCCCGCGTGCCCGAACAACTGCCCCAACTCGTCGAGTATGACCGCACGTTCGCCTACGCCAAACACACCTGGAAGTCCCCAGTCGGCACCCCCCGCCGCATCACCGCGGCGACCTTCGCCTCCTGGTCCGAAAAGGAGCAGACCCGGGCCTTGTACGGCTGCGGGCACTGGCAGGTCCGCGTCACCGTCCCGGACAGCTGGAATCACGTCGGCATCCTGCCCGCTCCCGCACCCGGCGACCGTTCCTGGCACTACCCGGCCACACCCGGCACCACGTTCACCACCTGGGCCGGCGGCCCCGAGATTCACACCGCCCTCACCAACCCGATCACCCCATGGAAGATCGAAATCCTCGACGGCATCCTGTGGGACGACGGCAAACCCCTCGACGACTGGGCCAAGAAACTCAAAGAAGCCTGGACCAACCTCTCCGCCCAGGCCCACTTCCAAGGCGACCCGCAGCAGGCCCGCGCCGCCCACCTCGCCTCCCGAGCCGTGCGCTCCATCCTCCTCTACGGCATCGGAGGCTTCGCCCAGCGCCCCCGCATGGTCACAGGAACCACCCCCCGCACCGCTGAGCGCGACATCCCATCGGACGCCGAAATCATCAGCTTCGACGACGAACTGATCACCTGGCAGAAGCCCACCGGCTTCAGCCGCGACCCCAACGCCCACCCCGAATGGGCAGCCTCGATCTGGTCCGGCGCCCGCGCCGCCCTCCTCACCCAACGCCACCGCGAAGACAACACCTACGCAGGCGCCCTGCACGCCCAGCCCGGAACCGTAATCGCCTTCCGTACCGACGCCCTCTACCTCACCGCACCCCAAGACTGGCCGCACCACAACCAGCCCGGCGACTACCTCCTCAAAGGCCACCTCACCGGACCGATCACGGCTCCCACCACCGAGGAACAACTCCTCGCCCTCCGCGACGCCGGACGCACCGCTCTCACCCAGAACGGGGGACAGGCCTGATGCCACCTCGCCGCCGCAACCCGGCATCGGCGCAGAGCCAGTTGAACGAGGCCGCCCGGCTCGCCGACCAACTCCAAGCAGCCGGCTACACCAAGCGCGACATCGCCCGCATCATCGACCGCGACCCCTCCCTGGTCTCCCAGTTCTACACAAAGAACAAGGGCGCAGCCTTCGTCCCCGCCCTGCAACAGGTCCTTGCAGCCGTCCAGAGGGGCGGCATCACCGAGCTGCCCGAACTCGCCTCCCTCGCCAGCCGCCACATCACCCGCCGCACCACAGCCAGCGGCACCAGAGCACGCGTCCGCAGCAAAGCCGTCCTGATCACCCCCACCGGCTCCGGCACCGGCCGCGTCGGCGCCCAAGCCATCGCCTCAGGCTCCTCCCGCCTACGCCCCCTCATCGCCGAAGCCGCCCGCCAGGGCCTGCGCCTGGCCTTCACCGTCCGCCTCGCCAAAACCGGCTACCTGCACCCCTCCGGCAGCCGCACCGACTCACCCGGCATCCGCCGTGACGTCATCCAACGCGCCGACCACACCGAAGAACGCTCCTACGGCTCCGCACAGACCGGAGGCCACGAGGCAGCCGACTTCGCCCGCCGCGTGGACACCGCGGGCGGAGACGTGACAGCTGCCGTGCACCAATGGCTCGTGGAGACCGGACGCATTCACCCGGACGCTCACATTCTGCACCTGGAAGTCCGCACCTGGCGCCCGCGTTGACGCCAGCGGGCCACCGAGGCACGCGCGTGAAGATGCGCAGACTCAGGTGACGCACGCCGCGCCCGATTATTTGCCTGGAATGTCCTGGAGGAATGGGGGCTTTCCTGCTGCGCCGAGGACGAGGTCATCGTGGTTGGCGAACTGATTGCCAACGCCGCCAGACACGCCCTCGAACCAGAATCCGGCGACGGCGGCACCGCGACCGCGTGGCTAGGGCTGGTCCGTAGGCATCAGGCCGTCATATGCGCCATGGCGGATCCGAGCCCTTGCGCTCCCGAGCCCCAATGGCCCGGAGACCTCAGCGAATCGGGCCGAGGACTGCGCATCGTCGAAGCCGTCAGTTCATCCTGGGGCTGCACGCCCCCGCAACGCTCCGGGGAAATGGTCTGGGCGCGTGTGCTCGCTCCACCGGACCTCTGACTCCATCCGAGAGGGCGCTGCCGTCCATACACGGCCTGACCAGCCGTTTCAGTGGTTGCGCTAGCAGCTAGCGGCTGTGAGGGACATCACTGGGGGTGCGGGGAGCCCGAGATCTCAGGGTCTGTTCACACGGTGTTCACAACAGTTACTGTCCCGAGTAACTGATCAAATTCTGTGTCAGGTCGTGTCACCGCGCTGGGGAGCGCGGTCGTTGTCCTGCCCGGATGCTGGCGGTTCAGTTTGTTGGATTGCTTGCCTGCGTGAGCCGCGGGTGGCTTGGGGTGGGAGTTCGGGTGGCTGCTCGGCGTTCGCGTGCGCGTTTTGTGTCGGTGGGGGTGGCAGGTGCGCTGCTAGCCAGCCTGCTTTCGACGGTATCGGTTGTGGCGCCTCAGCAGGCGACCGCAGCGAACGATGACCGGATCCCGGTCGTTCCCTCACAGCCACTTGGTTCGGTGCCGGCGCAGCAGGCGGAGGAGGTCGGGAAGCCGCTTCCTGCTCCGGAGTGGCCGGTTGCGGCTGAAGCCACGGTCGACCTGTCGCAGGCGAAGCCGGGTGATCCTGGAAAGATCATTACTCCTTCGCCCACCGCCTCGCAGGGCGATAGTGCACTCCAGATGGGTGACGTGGTCGAGGTCGCTCCGGTTTCCGATGCTGAGGGCGCGACGACGCAACTATCAGCCTCGCGGTTGGCGGAGGGCCCCACCCCGTCTGTGAATCCCAGTGTTTCCGAAAGCCTCGATCCTGGCTCTTCCGCCGGTCCGGTGGCGAGCGAAAGCACCACACCGCAACCCACTGATCCGCCATCGACGCAGCCGGACGACGACCCTATGTCACCTGAGCAGGTTGACGTGCGGGTTCTTGACCGTAAGGACGTTGAGCCCGCCGGTGGAATCGGGCTGGGACTGCAGGTTACGCGCACCGACGGCGTGCAGGTGCCTGGTCAGGTGCAGGTAGGGATCGACTACTCAGGCTTCAAATACGCCTACGGTGCCGACTTCGCGTCCCGGCTGCGGCTAGTCAAAATGCCTGCTTGCGCCCTGGGTACCCCTGAGGCGGAGGGTTGCACCGATCGCGAGTTCGTGGAGGCGGAGAATGACACCGCCACGGGCACCTTGACAGCAACGGTGACAGCGTCCCCGGACACGGAGGATTCGGGCACGTCGACGCAGCTGATGCGCGAGGTCGGGGCGAGCGGTGCCAGCGTGTACGCGCTGACCTCCGGCCCCTCGTCGGACCAAGGTGATTACCGGGCCTCCACGCTGTCTCCGACCGGCTCCTGGGACGTGGCCACCGGATCCGGCGCGTTCACCTACAACCTGCCGATCCAGCTGCCCGCGCCGCCGATGGGTTCGGCGCCGTCGCTGGGTATGAGCTACAACTCGCAGTCGGTGGACGGCCGCACTTCTGCCAGCAACAATCAGGCCTCGTGGTCCGGCATGGGCTGGGACCTCAATGTCGGCTACATCGAGCGCAAGTACCGCAACTGCACCGAGGATGGTCTGTCAAACATTGGCGACCTGTGCTGGGACTCACCGAACTCGACGAAGGAGCCCTCCGGTGCCGTCTATGTCATCAGCCTGAACGGCACCACCTCAGAATTGGTCCAGGACAACAATGGCACCGGCTCCTATCACCTGAAGGATGACCCGGGCTGGCGTGTCCAGCGTCTGCTCAACGGCCACGGAGCAGGTCGCGACGGCGAATACTGGGTGATTTCTACTCAGGACGGGCAGCGTTTCTACTTCGGATGGGGCCGTTCCGAGCGCACCGGTACCGCCACGGCGTCGGTGTTCACCGTGCCGGTGGTCGGCAATGACGCAGGCGAGCCGTGCCGCGACCAGTTCCCCGTGCCATGCACGCAGGCCTGGCGCTGGGGCCTGGACCGCGTAGTGGATCCCAACGAGGTCGAGACGATGTACTTCTACGACAAGGAGTACAACCACTACCGATCCGTCGCCGACACCGACAAAGCCCGCGAGTACGTCTCCTCCGGCTACGTGAAGGAGATCCAGTACGGCTGGTCCTCTCAGATCACCGACGGCAAGGTCCCGGCGAAGGTCGAACTCAGCCACGTCAACCGGTGCATCGAACGCATCCAGGAGAACGATCCGCTGCGCGACGCACCGAAGACCTGCCCGACATTCGACGACAAGCCGACCTCCTATCCAGACGTGCCCGTCGACCTGATGTGCGATGGCACATCAGCGGACTACAACTGCGCCGGCAAGACGTACTACCCCACCTTCTTCTCCACCGACATGCTGTGGGACATCAAGACCTACGTCAGTGACCAGGACGGCAGCGGCTGGGACCTGGTGCAGCAGTACCAGAACAAGTACGGCATGCCGAACCCTGAAGGCACGATCGGCAAAACCCTTTGGCTGGACTACGTACAGCGGAAAACCTACGGCGCCGCGGGTGACGACGACGACATTGTCCTGCCGGTCATCAACTTCAACCGGATCGACCTCGACAACAAGGTCGGCTCCTCTGAGCTGAACTTCCCCCGCATTGCTGAGATCCACGGTGATCTCGGCGCCACCACCAGCGTCACGTACGGCTTCGCCAATGCCTGCGACATCGATCACCTGCCGTCCCAGGAATCGAACACCCAGGACTGCTTCTGGCAGAAGTGGAAGCCAGACGGCGCCACCGACTCCAAGACAGGCTGGTTCAAGAAGTTCCTGGTCAAGGAGGTGACGGTCGACCCCACCGTCACCACCAACCAGGTCGGATCGCCGCTCATGACCACCTCGTACACCTACGAGGACGGCGCCGGCTGGCGCTTCACGAACAACCCGCTGACCAAGGACGAGGACGAAACCTGGTCCGACTGGCGCGGCTACCAGGAAGTCCAGGTCACCACCGGCGCTGGTACTGGTCAGAAGACCATGAAGTACTGGCTCTACCGGGGCCTGGACGGAGACCGCACCTCCAAAACAGACACGTCGGCCACCAAGAGCGTCACGGTGAACGACGGGGACGGCAACAACTACGCCGACCATTCCTGGCTGTCCGGACGGACTCTGTCCACCTCACTGCGCGACAGCGCGGGCACTTCGCGCGAGCGGACCTACCAGACCTACTGGGACCACAACACCGCCCAGTACGACGGCCTGCCCGACGCCCGATTCGTCCGCGAGAAGACGACCACCACCAGGACCCTCATCAAGAGCGGCGCCTGGCGCGAACACGTCGTCGAGAACCAGTACGACGCCAACGAAGCCGCCTCCACCACGTTCGGCCTGCCGATGCGCACGGACGACCGCGGCGAGACAGACATTTCCGACAACCGCTGCACCGCATACGGACGCGCCTACAACACCGATAACTACGACTCCACAGGCGCCCAGCGCTGGACCGTCCTCCAAGACCAGGTCAAGCACTACTCCGTCGGCTGCTCAAGCATCAGCGACAGCAACCAGAACGGATACACCAGCACCCTCTACGACAACTCCACCAGCGTCGACGCCAACAAGCCCGTCGACGGCAACGCCACCGAAATCCGGACCTACACCGAATCAGGCACCAACCGCACCGAGGGCGCCGGCTACGACGCGGCAGGCCGACCGATCTGGGCCGAGGACGGCTACGGCAACCGCACCACCACGAAATTCGACCCCGCCAACACCTGGCCCCTGAACGGAATCACCACCACCACCCCCGACCCCGACGGCGCCGCCTCTTCCCGCGGGCCGCTCGCCTCCACCATCTGGCGCTCCCGGTACTGGGCAACACCCACCACCATCAAGAGCGCTAACGGCGACGACACGAAGGTGACACTCGACTCCGCAGGCCGGGTCACGGAGGTGTGGAAGCCGACCGAGACCGGTAGCTCACCGTCCTCAAAGTTCACCTACAGCGTCCCCACATCCACCAACAGCGCCGGAGTTCCCGACTCGGTCGACGGCTACCCGCACATCACCACCCGCCTCCTGCAGTCCGGCACCCTCTACTTGTCCTCGCACCAGTACACCGACGCCCTCGGGCGGGCCAGGGAAACGCAGCAGCCCATCGGGGACGGCATCGACCCCACTACAGGTGCAGAGGTACCCAACCGGCAGGTATCGGTCACCCGCTACGACTCCGCCGGGCGAGTCGCGGGCGCATCGGCCGTCTTCCGTAGCCAGGGCACCGCCGGATCAGGCGGTCCCACCAACCCCGACATCGAGGACCTCCCTTCTTACACCGACCTGGTCGTGGACTGGGCGGGACGGACTGTCACCTCGAAGATCAAGGTCAACGGAGTCGACCAACTCGCGGGACGCGTCGACACCGCCTACGACGGCGACTTCACCAGCGTCCGTGACGCTGCCGACGGCGCCGACGGCGCGGTCGACACCTACACCGACGTCTACGGCCAGGTGTCCAAGGTCGTCGAGCACAACGGCAGCTCCACCTACACCACCAGCTACAGCTACACGGGCAACGGCGAACTGGAAACGATCACCGACCCGCGCGGCAACAACACCGTCAACACCTACGACTGGGCTGGACAGCGCCTCACCACCGATGACCCGGACGCCGGATTCTCTTCAACGGAGTACGACAAGAACGGCCAGGTCAGCAAGACCATCAGCAACGCTGGGGCCACCGTCCTGGACTACAGCTACGACTACCTGGGCCGGGCCACCTCGGTGCGCAGCGGTTCGACCGAACTCGCAGCTTGGACCTGGGACGGCCCGAATGTCCCCCGAGGCAAGGGCCGGATCACCTCTGCCACCAGCCGCGACACCTCCGGCAACACGTACACCACCAGCGTGGGCGCGTACGACGCGCGAGGCCGTGCGCTGAACACCACGGTCACCCTGCCCGCAGCCGTCACCGGCCTCGCCGGCAGCTACACCACCAAGGTCACCTACGACGCAGCCGACCACGTCACCTCGACGACCTACCCGGCCGCAGGCGGCCTCCCCGCCGAAACCGTCAACAACACCTACGACTCCTATGGCCACCCCCGCGGCCTCGAGTCCACCCTGCAGAACTACATCCGCACTACTGCCTACGATGCCTACGACCGCCTGACGGACCGGTACTACGGCTCCGAATCGCTGACTTCCGGGGCCGGCGCGTCAGCCCAGCGCACCTACAGCTACAACGACAGCAACGGCACCCGTGCGCTGCAGAGCGTGGCGACGACCACCACCGTGAACAAGACGGTCAGCGAGAAGCAGAAGGACAGCTACACCTACGACCTCGCGGGCAGGCTGATCGAACTGCGCGAACAGGCAACCGGCCAGACCGCTCAGTCACAGTGCTTCCACTACGACAACCAGGGCCGGCTCACCGACGCCTACACCCACACCACCACGGGACTCTGCGCCGACGACAGCAAGATCACCTCAGACTTCAAGGGCACCGACCCCTACCAGTCCGCCTACACCTACGACCGCCTCGGCAACCTTCAGTCGATCACCGACACCAAAGCAGGCGGCACCGCAACCACCCGCGACTACCTTTACCCCGGCTACGACGATGCCGGCACCTGGACAACCCCCAACGCCAACCAGCCCCACGGCATCCGCAAAACCCTCCACAAAACCGGCGCCACCACCACCCAAACCGACACCCTCACCTACTTCGACGACGGCGCCATGAAGCAGCGCATCGAAGGCGACACCACCACCGACTACACCTGGACCAAGCAGGGACAGCCCGCGAGCGTCAAAACAACCAACAAGACCACCGGCAGCCAGCTCACCCGCTACGCCTACGACGCCGACGGCAACCTGCTCGTCCGCACCACCCCCCAGGAAACCATCGCCACCATCGACGGCATGGAGCTGCGCACGGACGGCACCACCGTCACGGCGACCCGCTACTACGCCAGCGGCCCCACACCGGTCGCCATGCGCACCACCAAGGGCACCAGTGCCACCAACGGCAAGCTCACCTTCCTGACCAGCGACACCCAAGCTTCCACCCAGCTCACCATCGACGCAGCAACCGGCACGTCAACCCGCCGCCGCTACACCCCCTTCGGAGACCAACGCAGCGGCACTCTGCCCACCGGAACGGACCGAGGCTTCCTGGGCAAGACCGAAGACACCAGCACCGGGCTCTCCCTGCTCGGCGCCCGGGCCTACGACCCCACCCTCGGCCGCTTCCTCAGCCCCGACCCCCTCGTCTCTCCATTCAACCCGCAGAACCTCTCCGCCTACAGCTACAGCAACAACGACCCCATCAACTACTCCGACCCCAGCGGGCTCAAGCCCGAAAGCCTCTGCGGCAAAGAAGGACACTGCGCCGACGGCACACACGAAACGTTCACGCCGAACGACGACGGGTCGTGGACTCAGAACACCTACTCGAGTCAGACAGACTCACGCGACGACGGCTCAACCCTGTTCACCTACACGGAAACCCACGGCGACAAGACCGTCATCTACCACATCAGTGTAGGAAGCTACGGCATGGCCTACGGAATCGTTCCCCAGGGCGAGAACCGGAGGATCACCCAAGCGAAGGATCTATTCAAGGCCTTCGTATTCGACTACGAACTGGCCGGAAACTGTACGCACGACCTTTCATGGGGTTGCAGCTGGCTGGCAGCTGACGTTCCTTTCCTCAAAATCTTCAAGCTCGGCAAGGCGGTCAAGGGCGCGAAGACCACAGGCGGAGCCAGGGTAATCGACGATGTTCTCTCAGGGTGCAAGTGCTTCCTTGCCGGCACAGATGTCCTCATGGCAGGCGGTAAGACCAAGGACATCGAAGACGTCAAGGTCGGCGACAGAGTTGTAGCGACCGACCCCGAGACTGGAAAATCCGGCCTCCAAAGAGTCACCAGAGTCATCGTCACCGACGACGACAAGCACTTCAACGAGTTGTCCATCGCCACGGAAAACGGGATTGAAAAGCTCAGCGCTACCCATGAGCACCCCTTCTGGTCTCAGTCGCAGCGTAAATGGGTGCAGGCGGGGCAGCTCAAGCCCGGCACGACTCTGCTAACAGACTCAGGCAAGTCGGTCCTCGTAACCGACAATCGCGACTACGTCAGACATGCACGTACTTTCAACCTGACGGTCGAAAGTACGCACACATACTATGTGCTGGCGGGCTCGACTCCGGTCCTCGTTCACAACAGCAGTGGCTGCCCTATCGGGAAGCTGTCGGATCCGCTTCCGCAGGGGATGTCGAGGCACTTCGTCAATGCCTATGACGAAATCAGGGCCGGGAGAGGCGTTCCGCAGACGGATCCTGCCACGGGAGCGCAGAAGGTATTCCAAGGTAACGCGAGGCACGAGAAGCGGTGGGCGGGTGCCTTGGAGTATCGAGTTCCCGGATCTAAGGGTGACAGCGCTCGGATTCTAGCGAAGACCCTGCCCGATGGTCGGACAGTGATGGGGTGGACGAATGACCACTACAAGACGATCAAGCCCTTCAGTGCGCCACACTTCCCTGACTCTGGGTGGTAGCAGGTAGAAGTGCATGCAATGGAGAGTCCGGAGGGGTCTCCGTCAGACTTCTCCGGACTCTCCGCTATAATTCACCTGGTTGATAGTGGGAAGGTGCGAGATGAGTGAAAGCGGCCCGGTTATTCCGCTCTATCGCCTCGTCGAAGAAGAGTCCGGAACAGTCATCATCGCGGCGCATGAAATCAATGGGTTCTTTGTGGAGTCGGGTCACGCACAGTCAGAGGACATCTTGATCTTCGGGTCTGCGCGAGAACCGGTCCGCCTCGCCAAGGACCTGTCAGACGTAGAGCTGCGCGTGGTCAACTCACTCGGCAAGGCAATCGGGTCGTATTACATCGGGCGGGTGGGGCTGCGCTCTACGTTCGAGGATAAGGGAGGCCCCGGGCGGGGTGGCTTTGTTGCGACCTTCTATGGCTATACCTGCCCGTACGTCGCAGCGGGAGCGATCTGGCGTCGATGGGCTTCAGGGAGCCCCCTCACAAAGGGGGAATGGGTAGGGTATCCCGTCAAATCGCATGATAGCTGGCTCCATGTGGTGCAGAACTCTTGGTTCGAAACTGGGCATGCGGCTAAGAGGTACGGCGTTGGAGAAATCTGCGTAATCGATGGAAGCCAGATCGTCGGCGAAGGCAGCTTCTATTGCGCGCTTGGTGAAGCGGTTAATGGTCCCGGTGGATACTTTGGATCCACTCTTGACGGGCTTGCTGATTGCCTTGCGTCGTCTCGAAGTGCTAGTGCTCCGTTTAAGTTGGTTTGGGAACACTTTTCCGGTGCGCAAGAAAGGATGGGCGCCTCGCTGGCGGCCTCCGCTATGGACGTTCTGAGACAATTCGGCATAGACGTGACACTCAGGTAGCAGCGCTTGGTTTCTAGGCATTGGAAGTCAAAAAAATCAGAAGGCCCATCAGGCGGTCCCTGGTGGGCCTTCAGCGGGTCTTGACGGCAGTAGTTGACGGCAACGTCAGCGTACGAAGGCGGCGGTTCGTCGCCGTCGGAGCTGACCCTCTCGATGATCGACGAGCCGTTAAGCGCGGTGCCGAGCGTGTCGGTGGCGTCGCGCTGGAGGCGGAGTCGGACGTGGGCGTAGGCGGTGGCGGTGACGCCGATGTGGGCGTGGCCGAGGAGTTCCTTGATGACGACGAGTTCGACGCCCTCTTCCGGGAGCAGGGTGGCGGTGGAGTGCCTTAGGTCGTGGAAGCGGATGCCGCGGAGGAGGAGGGTAGTGAAGGTTGCGGGTGAGATTGGTCGGGTCGATCGGTGTGCCCTGCACCGTGGTGAACCGGTGGTGCGCTTCGTGCGTGCGGGTCGCCGGTCAGGGCCCGTGCCGGGGCTATGAGGCGGGGCGGGCGGGGTCGGTCGTGGACAGCTGGTACTCGTCGACGGGCGGGGCCTCGCCCGTGACGTCGTCGAGGTCGTCGTTCTGCGGGGCGGCCTCGCCTGTGTCGTCGATCATCACGCCAGGATGGCAGACGCTTCTGGCCTCGTCAGGCCAGGCCGTCAACGGAGTGCCCGTCTCCTCGTCGACGAGGGTGATGCCGGCCCCCGCCATCGCGCCGAACTCGCCGACCCGCGACGCCAGCTTCCGGTCGGCGGTCGCCTGGTCAGGCCACCAGCCGTGCATCACTGGCCGGCCACCGGTGGCCGGGGTGAGGTGGAAGCGCTCGCGGGGGTTGTTCACCTGAGCCGGATTCCGCGCGGCCGGTGCGGGTCGCGCTCGATGGCGCTCTTGGCCGTCAGCTCGCGCAACTGGTAATGGGCGCTGCCGACCGCCAGGCCTACCGCGGCTGAGACCTCGCGCACGGTCGGCGCCTCGCCCTCGTCGGCGATGGCCGTGCGGATGTAGCGGAGGGTGCGCTCCTGGGTGAGGGTGAGGTGGTTGACGTTGTGCTGACCCATACCTCGACTAGAGCATGTGTTCGAATATTGGTGCAACCTGGGAGTATGCACGACCTACCGCCCGACCTGCCCAGACTCCGCACCCTGCGTACCTGGCACGCGATGTGGGTCAAGCGCCTGGACAGAGTCATCGCCGATGCCGAGCAGCAGGAAGCAGCCGAAGCCCAGCGGCGCCGCGAGCACGCACCACCCCCACCAGCCTGGGTCGTCGAGCCCGACCCGTTCCGGCCCGCCCTGCACGCCGGCGACTGTACGCGCGCGCCGGCCGGCGACTCCGGTCACCGAGGAGGAAGCGCTGCTCGCGCTCCAGCAAAGCACCATCCCGTGCGTCGACTGCCAGCCCGACGTGAAGCTCGGCTACCTCGACGCCTGACAGCCGCCTCAAGCGCTGCGCCGCTTCTTCGCCGCTCCCTTCTTGGCCGCTTTCTTCGCGGCGGTCTTCTTGGCGGGCGCCTTCTTCGCCACCCTCTTCTTCGGCATCTCGTGGACGTCAGCGTCCCGCTCGGGCGCCTCCCCGCGCCCCTCCTGCGCCTTGCGCACCGACTCCTGCAGCGCCGCCATCAGGTCGACAACCTTCCCAGGCTCCTGCTGCTCCGGCGCCTTCGGCAGTTCCCGGTGCTCCCGCTTCGCCTCGATGACCTCGGCCAGCGCATCCGTGTAGCGATCGGTGAACTCCGGGCCCTCCAGCTCGTTGGCCGCGAGGCTGTCGATGAGCCGCTCAGCCTCCGCGATCTCCACGTCGGTGAGCTCCACCGGGGCTGGCGCCAGCTCGGCCGGGCTGCGGATCTCGTCCGCCCACCGCATCGCGTGCAGCACGATCACGCCGTCGCGCACCCGCAGCAGCCCCAGCCGCTCCCGCCCGGACCAGGCGAACTTCGCGATGGCCACCTTGCTGCTGCGCTCCAAGGCCATGCGGAGCAGCTTGTACGGCTTCGCCGCGACCTGCCCGTCCGCCTGCAGGTAGTAGCCCTCACCGATCCGGATCGGATCGATGGACTCGGCCGGCACGAACGCGTGGATCTCGATGGCCTTCGCCGTGGGGAGCGGCATCTCCCGCAGCTCCTCGTCGAGGACGGGCACGACTTGGTCCTTGGACACCTCGTAGCCCTTGCCGATCTCGCCCTGGGCGACCTCGCGGTCTTCGATCTCGCAGTACTTCCGCACACGGACGCGGGCCATGTCGTCGAGGTGGTACTGGTGGAACTGGATGCTGTGGTTCTCGGTGGCGCTGACCACGTGGATCGGCACGGTGACGAGACCGAAGCTGATCGCGCCTGACCAGATGGTTCGGGGCATGATGGACCTCCGCGACGTGCCCCGAGGAGGCCAGCCTACGAGCGGCTCGCGCCCGCCGCACGCGAGCATCCGCCAAGAGCTGCGAGGCGGCGATAGGGGCGCAGCCTGCAAGTACGTCGATCAGTGCGACGGGCGGAGTGCCGGTCCGCTCAGGCTCCTGATCCCAGACGGACAAGGATCAGCGCGTGACTTCTTCGCCAGCCTGATGGCTCAAAGCGGCAGATGTCTGGAGCGGGGATGCAGTGCGCCTGAGTGCGCGGACCTGGGGAGACGCCAGAGCCGCAACAGTGGCGAGTACGACGACAGCTGCGCAGCCGGCCAGAGCCGTGCCCGAACCGACCCCTTGTGCCACAGGGCCGGCGGCGAGCAGGGCGAGTGGGGCGAAGGCCAGGGATCCGAACAAGTCGTAGGAACTGACGCGAGAGAGGACCTGTTCAGGAATCTCGCGTTGAAGCGTGCTCGCCCACAGCCCGTTGAAGACGTCGCTGGCCACGCCTGCGCAGAACATGGCGGCGGCGATCAGCCAGACCGGCGCCGGGATATTCAGGAACACCATGGGCAGAGCTGCCGGGAACGTGGCGATGACCGCGACCAGGACCGGTCGGCTGACCCGAACCCGCACAGCCAGTCCGGCCCCGGTGATCGCGCCCAGAGCCTGGGCGGCCACGATGACCGACCAGGAACCGGCCCCACCCAGATGCTGCTGGGCCGCCAGCGGCCCCAGAACTCCGAGGGGTGCGCTGAATACGGAGACCACGGCCGTGCACTGGACGACCACTACCCACAGCCACTGCCGGGAGGCGAATTCCTGCCAGCCCTCACGCAGATCCGCCCCCACGGATGACGTCATGACCGGCCTTGCGGGCAACCGCAGGCGGCCCGTCAGCACCGCACTGACCACGAACGAGACTGCGTTCAGGGCCAAGGCCCCCGGCGGCGCGGACGTTGCGCGGGGGATTTGTGTGACCGGGACCAGGCAGAGGTCCGTCGGAGGGTGGGGCTGCGTGGGCCGACGGGGACTGTCAGTGGTTGCCGCTAGCGTCGTAACCATGCATCTCACCACCCGCCGTGGGCGTCTTCACCGAAGCACCTGTGCTGTCTGGTGCAGTCAGCACGAGACCCTGCGGGAGCGGATGTCCATGAGCCGCTGAAGGAACGAACGTACGAATACGCTGGCCAACCCCCAGCCTCCGACGAGTTGCCGGGCGCACGAAGCAGCCCCCGTGAGAACACTGCAGGGTACTCAACTCGCGCTGCCCGCAGGCACGTTACTGCTGCTTAGTCGACACTGCAGGCCTGCGGAGGTACCCCCTTTCGGGGGACACCGCAGCACCAGCCCGACCGGCTACGATCCTCGCGTCCCACCCCCATGCAATTGCATATGGGATCCCAATTCCCAGACGAAGCAATGCGGTGGCCCGTGTGCGGGATCCCAGAGGGTCCTCGCTCGGTGGGAGCAGCATCGAGCGAGAGAGAAGGCGGCAACGATGCACTACCGCAACGGAATGCAGGCCAGCGAGATCCAGAACGTCTCCTGGACCAGGAGCACACACAGCAACGCCCAAGGCGGCAACTGCGTTGAAGTGGCACGCCTGTCCGACGGCGGAGCTGCGCTGCGCAACTCCCGTGACCCGCACGGGCCTGCCCTGATCTACACGCGTGAGGAGATCATCGCGTTCGTGGCGGGTGCCAAGGACGGCGAGTTCGACCACCTGACCGGCTGAGCGGGCTCATCGGCGACCGCCCCTTACCCACGCCTTCGGGCTCATCGCATACGTCGGACATGCAGACCCTAAGTCTGCGAAACTGGCGCCGGTTCAGGGCTGTTTCCGCAGGGGGGCTTGTGCATGTCCGACGGTTCCGCGGCACGTGAGGACACGATTGCGTCGGCCACCGACATCGAGGGGCACAACGCCAGGCCGGAAATCGCTGCCCGCCTACTGGGAGAAGAACTGCGTCAGGCGCGCAAGGAGCGCCGGCTCGCGCTTCGGGACGTCGCTCCGGTCATCCGCGGCTCGGTGTCCAAACTCAGCCGTCTGGAGCGCGGTGAGAGCCCGCCCAAGGACCGTGACGTACGTGACCTGGTGGCGTTCTACCAACTGCCGACCGACCGTGCCCACGAAATCAACGGCCTGCTGCAGCAGGCCAAAGACAACGCATGGTGGCAGCAGTACGGAGACGTCACTCCCAACTGGCTCAAACGCTTGATCGGCCTTGAGTCCGGCGCCACCAGGATCTACTGCTACGAGAACCACGTCGTTCCGGGGCTGCTGCAAACCTCCGAGTACACGCGTGCCCTGGTGTCCAACGGACTGCCCAGCGCCAGCCAGGAGGAGGTGGAGCGCCGCGTGCGACTGCGGTTAGAGCGTCAGCGCGTCCTACGTGGGCATCACCGGCCGGCCATCATCGCGATGCTCGACGAAGGAATTCTGCAACGACCCGTCGGTGGCCCTGCAGTAATGAGCCGACAACTCAACCACCTCATCGACCTCTCGCACAGGGACGGCATCAACATCAGGATCGTTCCCTTTGAATGCAGTGCAAGTGTCGCACCGAGCTACCCCATCACTCACCTGACGTTCGGGGACGGCGGGCCTTCCGAGCTTGTCTACGTGGAGCTCATCGACAGCGCGATGTATCTCAGCAGGGGAGTGGAGATTGAACAGTACCGGCAGGTCCTGCTCAACCTCCTCCAGGCGTCAGCGCGGATGAAGGACAGCAGAGACCGGCTCGAAGAGGCCCGCGACCGCTACGCAGCCCTGGCCTGACACCACGCCCTCTTCTCCTGCCAGGTCAACGCTCCGTCGCCCGCGGCCATCGCCGTCCACCGTCTTTGCACCCCCTCGCCCACCAAGCAAAGGCGTCTACCCCCGCCCCCTGAGGGGAGGAGGGGGGCGCCCACGGGTGGCGGTACATCACAGGCATCTTGATGATCAGCAAGCGGAGCCAGGAGCTGCACCCGCCCTCACAGGCGGGCGACACCGCCCCATTCGACCCATTCCTCGTCCCCCGGCTCGGCCGCGCCGGGGTCGTCCGGCCGCCATAGCTGGACGTTGACCAGCCCCGGGTCAAGAATTTCGAAGTCGCTGAAGAAGGCCCGCACTTCGCTCTCCTCGCGCACACGACCCCAGTTTCCGTGGGTCGCCACGCGCATCAGCTCCGTCACCTGCTCACGCACTTCAGTGCGGCCGCTGACCAACTGGCAGACGACCAGGAAACTGCCCACGGGCAGCCGATCGGCAACGCGACGGACCAGATCCCCGGGATGATCGTCATCAGGCAGACAATGCAGCACCGATACGAACAGGGCCGCGACCGGCTGAGTGAAGTCGATCAGGTCCCGGACCTCGTGATGACCGAAGATCGCGTCAGTGTGCCGCATGTCCGCCTGCAGAACGAGGCAGTCGTCGTTCTCCTCCAGGACCGCGCGGCCGTGGGCCAGCACGCTCGGGTCGTTGTCGATGTACACAACCTTCGCCCCGGGGTTGATCCGCTGCGCGATCTGGTGCACGTTGTCCTGAGTCGGCAGACCGGAGCCGTGATCGATGAACTGGCGGATCCCGTAGTCGGCGGCGAGCACTCTGACGACTCTTTTAAGAAAGTCGCGATTGTGCCGAGCGAGGGAGCGGCTGTTGGGGGCAATTTCCAGCAGCTTCTCGCACTCCCGCCGATCGGCGGCGTAGTTCTCCACTCCGCCTAGCAACCAGTCGTACATACGCGCCACGCTTGGCGTGCGCACGTCAATCCCTTTTCCTTCTTCCCTGCCTGCCATCTGCGCCACGAAGCCCCCAATGTCCAAGCCGCAATCAGTGCCTCATGCTAGAGGCACCATCGGCCAACAGCCAGACTTACCCCGACAATTCAGCCACAGGGGGCGAGAAAACCGCAGAGAGCGGGAGAGAAATGCACGCCGGTGCACCCCTGGCGCGTCCTGGCACCGCGCGGCTACCGAACACACCAAAGCGCCGTGCATCAGGCGGCGCAGGTGCAACCGGCTTACGGCGCACCCTGCGTGGCGGCACGGCAGTGGGGACAGCCCAACTGTCGTGATGAAGCCGGGCCGTGCAGCTCCACGGCTGCCTGACGGACCGCTTGCCACAGCGGCTCGATGTCCTCGATCCGTCCTCCCAGCGCACGCACCAGCCGAGCGGTGACAGGCCAGGGAGGGGTATAGACGCCTTCAAGCACCTCGGAAAGACACGGAGGCGGCAGCAGAGCCTGGCTGCTGAGCTCGTTCAGGGTCGGGGAGCCGGCCGCCAAATACAGGCCGCGCAGGGCGGCCGCTAGGTAGCCGGCGGCGCCCTGTGCCGGCAGTCGGGGCAGACGCACCGTCTCCGAAGCGCTCTCCCACAGCACCCGCAGATCCTGAGGTCTGCCGGCGAACTCGCACGCCAAGGCATACGTCTCCGGCCAGCTCGGCGTGCACGATCCTTGCAGAACATGCACCAGATAGGGGAGACGAAGCCCTGCTCGCTCTGCGGCCTCATCGACAGACACGCCTGAACGCACCTGCAAGTAGGCCAGCGCATCGGCCAGACGCTGTCCCGCCCCACGCTGGTCGGCCGTCTGAAGGGGAGGAAACAGCACCCGAAGAGCGGGAGTGTCCCAGCGGGCGCTCGCCCGCGCGGCAGTCGTACCCACGGCTGCCGCGACGTCAGCCCAGCTGGCACCCGCCTGTCGGCTCTCGTGCACCGCAGCCGCTGTACAGCGATCCGCCTGACGCAGGATGCTGTTGACCAGGCCCAGACGTGCCTCAAGCGGCAAACGCAGCCGCTCGGCCGCCAAGAGACGGCCGGCCAAAGAGGTCAGATCCCGCGCCATTCTGATCCCGCTGGGCACCGCAAGGGGCCGCCCCTTCTGAGCATTCCGTGCCCGCTGGGCGCGCCTGCGGCAAGCTGCGTCGCAGTAGTCCCGTCGACGCCCGCGTCCCTCCCGAGGATGCAGGGGCTTTCCGCAAAACCCGCACTTCTTGGATTGAACTGACCCTCGCACCATGGGACCTTCCGCCTCCATGCGAAGCCGACCTGCAGGCGGGGGCGTCCTCAGCGCCAACAGCGCTGAGGACGCACCTCGAGGCCCCTAGTGCCGCAGGCGCAGGTACCGGACGGAGGACTGGGAAGCCAGGCCACCGGCCAGCAGCAGCCAACGGCTGTCACCGCCAGCGCCCGCCACCCAGATGACGATGACCACAACGATGACGACACTCAGCCGCACGTGCACGTCCAGGGCATCCAGGCTGGCGTTTTGTGGAAGCCGGGAGCGCAAAATGGTATTTTCGCGTCTCGGGGGCATGCGCAGCATCCCCCCGGAAAGCCGGACAGTCATGTGGTTATAGCCTTTCCGATTTGATTGTCCGCACAGGGCCCTGACGGTGCAGCAACACCGTCGGGGCCCGCCTCTGTCTGAGGCGCGGCGTGTTTTTCTGGATGGAAGTTACCCCCTCCTCCGTCCCTGCGTCACGTTAACCCAGAGATCTGGTGATGTGTTGTCACGCAAAAATGCGAAGTCAACTCGGGCCCACGCCCGGCGTGTTCTGACTATCGAAAGAAGTGCGTCGCCGCGACATCCAGAATGCTCCAAAAGTGATGCCACCTATGCGACAGCGCTCAAAAATGCTACTCAAGTGATCACGCCTGGACTTCACGACAACACTGTGGACTTCGCTGAACGCCGGGTTCGTTCACACTTTCAGGTGGCTTGCTCCTAAACGGAAGCCGGTCATCCGCTCATCTGCACGTGCAGATGCAAAAAATAGACACCCTCTGACACGGATCCCAGAGCACCCCCGCACCCATCGCCCGAGGTGACCGCCAGCCCCGGCCAACGGACGAGAGGACTCCGTACATCCCGCCACGTCTGCGCGAAACCCCCACCGCCCACAGCAAGATCTGCTGCGATTCGGCCGCTCTTGCTTCGCGACACCACCTCCTGCGGCCACAATGAAGCCGCGTAGCAGGCCGGCAAGCAAGGCGGCCCGCCGCACATCGCCATCGCGAGTCGGGGGAGTGAATGGCACCGCGCAGGATCACAGAAGCTGAAGCTGTCAGAGCCCTACTGGAACGGGGCGCAAGACCACTGGAACCCTTTCCCGGCACCCAGCATCCATGGCGATGCAGATGCCTGCACTGCGGACAGGTCAACACGCCCCGATACAACGACGTAGTGAACAAAGGGAGTGGCCCCTGCCGAGGAGCCTGCCGCACACGGAAGATCGCCGACACGCTCATGCACGACGGCATCAAGGCCGCTGCCACCATGGAAGAGCACGGATGGCTGCCGCTCGAGCCCTACCCCGGAGCCGGCAAGCCCTGGCAGAGCCGCTGTGCGCAATGCGCCACAGTCAAGACCAAACGCCTCAACCACGTCCGCAACAAGCGCGCCCGCTGCACTCACTGCTCCGGCCATACCGTCAGTGCCTCAGCAGCTCTCGGCATCATGGCCGCGGCAGACCTGGAGCCCTTGACGCCCTATCCCAACCTGCAGCTGAGCCCCTGGCTGGCCAGATGCCTACGCTGCCACCACCTCGGCACCCCTACGCTCGCCTCGGTCCGCCTGCATGGCCACGCCTGCTGGGCCTGCCGTGCCACACCCTTCCCCTCACGCCAGGGCCTCAACGAGCAGCAAGCCGTCGCCTGCATGCTCACCCACGGTCTCGCCCCCCTCGACCCCTATCCGGGACGGACAGACACACCGTGGAAGTCACGATGCACCACATGTGACACCGACTGCGCGCCCGTCCCCCAGTCCCTGCCTGGCCACCTCCAGGCATGCCCCGTGTGCGCCCAGCAGGACATCAACCCAAAGGAGCCCGGCGAGCTCTACCTGGTGATCCACGACGAACTCCGAGCGCTGGGCTGGGGGGTGGCACGTCCCAGCGGACGACCTCTGCATTCCGCACGCCGCGCATGGCGCCTCCTGGCACGCTGGCGTCTTCCCGCAGCGCAAGACGCGTGGGCCTACAGCCGTCATCTCAAGCAGCAGATACGGGGCAACGGCTGGCCCCCGATCGTGCGCCAAGGAGGAGCGTCGGACCCAGTCTGGGCTCAGACAGTCTCCCTGGAACACATCTCCGGGCCGAAGGCGGTCGAAGTCGTCGAGGAGGTGGCCGGCCCCGCATCATCGAACGGTGCAGGGCCCGGCAACGACCCGGGCAGCCGAATCGAAATGGGCGCCAGCGCAACGGACTTGCTTGTGTACCTCAATGACGACTCACGGCGGCCGACCAAGAAGCGGGACAGCTGAGTCCTGATCCCACCAGCCTGGCGGGGCGCAGAGCAGACGTGATCATCCGTTCGACAGATTTACCCCACCAGCTGCCGGGAGGCCGTGCCCGAGCATCACCTAGTTCGGGCTTCAGCGGTGAACGGAGTCTTGCTCCGCAGGCCTTCCAGTCCCCGCGCAGGCTGCTGGAGAGGGGAGACAACGCTGCCCGCTCCAGATCGAACAGCGTCGGCTTGGGGCCAACCTTCTGGTCAGGAATCGTGTTGCTCTACCTCCCTCGGGTCTGCAATCCGGTCAGCGACGTGGCACGTGAAGGGAGTCAGGTGCCTCGTTCGGCGATGAGCAGGGTGCCGCCGCGGCTGGTACTGCGGCGCAGGACTACGCCTGGCTGCAGCGGCTTCGTGGCGAGCTGGTAACCGTCAGAGCCGTCGTCGCACGACTCGACCCCGGAACGGGTGCGGAAGACCACGGGTTCTGCCTGGGCGGCGATGATATATCCGCGCCGGCGGTACCAGCGCATGACTGCGAAGTCGCCCACGCGCACCTTTGCGAACGACAGGTGCGCCCCCTCATCGCGAGCCGTCTTCTCGGCGGTATTGAGCAGGGCAGTGGCGATGCCTTGTTTGCGGTAGGACTCAGCGACGGCCAGGAGCTCGATCTCTACAAGCGCTGTGACCAGCGCGGACCGCTGGGCCGCCGGATGGCCCTCAATCCAGCGGATGGGAGGCGTCATATACAGCATCCCGGCGATGGTGCCGTCGGCGCGGGCGACCAGGCAGCGTCCCTGCCCGTACGGCAGGGGCACCTGGCCGCCGTAAACGTCGATGGCCCGGGCCAGAGGTGCTGCTGCCGCCTTCTCGCCCGGCGCGAGGTTTCCCAGGGCTAGCGCGCCCAGGGCTGCTGCTCCAGGCCCGTCACCTGGGGCCGCGAGAGCGACGGTGACGGCGCCCGTCCTGGGCTGGTCAGTCATGAGCGCCATCCTACGAGCGCCCCACCAAACGCTTACTACTCCAGCTATAGATCGCGATCTTCGAAGTGCGCGGTCTGTCGGGCGGCGGCAGCAGCCGGCTTTGGGCTTGGTGACTGCGGCGGGCTGGCGCGTAGGGTGCCGGAATGATCGCGATGCCAGAGGAGTTCGCACAGAGCACCGTCGACCGCGAGGGGGAGACCGGGGCGGCGTGGCTCGCCGAGCTGCCCGGGATCGTGGAGGAGTTGCTGGGGCGCTGGGGGTGCGTGCCGGATGGCGAGGTCATGCACGGGGGCGTTGGCGTCATCGTTCCGGTACGGCGGCGGGCTGAGGAGAGCGCCGTGCTGAAGGTGTCGTTTCCGCATCCCGGCAACGTCCATGAGCCGGATGCGTTCGTTGCATGGGGCGGGTGCGGTGCCGTCCTGCTGCATGAGCGCGACGACGAGCGGTTCGCGATGTTGTTGGAGCGGGTTCAGTCGTCGACCCTGGCGGAGGTTGAGGACGCTGACGAGGTGGTGACGGTCGCCGGGCGGCTCAATCGGCGCCTGGCCATCCCCGCACCGCCCGGCCTGCCCCGCCTGCGTGAGCAGGCCGATGCCTGGGAGGAGCAGCTGCGCGAGGACGCCGAGGAGCTGACGCATGCGTTGCCGCGCCAGGTGCTGGATGCCGCCATAGCGACCGTTCGGCAGCTGGGCCGGGCCCAGCCGGATATCCTCATCCATGGCGACTTTCATGCCCGGAACATCCTGCGTGCCGGCCGAGAGCCGTGGCTGGCTGTCGACCCCAAAGGGTACGTGGGAGATCCCGCCTACGACGGCGGAACGCTGCTGAAGTCCCGCGCGCTGACGCTCCTCGAAGCGCGGGACCTGCGCAAGGCTGTCCACCACCTCTTAGACGTCTTCGCCGAGGCCGCGGAACTCGACCGTGAACGCGTCCAGCGCTGGGCCCAGTTCCATGCCGTCCAGGCTGCGTTCTGGGGCTGGCGCCACGGTTTTCGTATCGCCCGCAGCGGACCACGGCTGGACTGGCTCACCGAATTCGCCGACTGCCTGGCGGAGTTGCTCACCGAACGCTCGTAGAGCGTGATGGTGCTGGCCAGGGAGTCCGTTGGGTGGACGAGTGCGGCCACCGTTGATCATCGTGAGCTGTGTGGACTGACGAGATAGTGGCCGCAGGTCACAGCATAAATCCGGTTCGCCCGATACGAACCCCGCCTGCGTGCCGGGCGGCTGGTGCGGGGCCTGCTGTCGGACCTTCCCCGCAAGAACTGCTGGACGATCGCGGAGTGGGCCGGGGAGGCCAGCTCGCACGGCATGCAGCATCTGCTGTGCCGGGCGTCCTGGGATGCCGACGCCGTCCGCGACGACGTGCGCGAATACGTCGTCAAGCACCTCCACGACGAAGCCGCGGTGCTCGTCGTCGACGAGAAGCTCGACGGCACTCCGCCAAGCACAGCAGTCATGGTGGGAACGTGTAGCTGGCGGCCGATGCGGACGGCCGACCGCTGTGGATCACACCCGCACTGGCGGGCAGCGCCCGGCCTGACGGCGGCACGCCCCCACTCTCGCGCAGGGCAGGGTGCGGCGTAGGGGCTGCTGGCAGCCCTGCCCCGGCTGGGTTCCGGGCCGGCCCTGTCAGGGCTCACGCGCCGCAGGGAGTGGTGTTGTTGTTCAGAGAGTGAGTGGTGTCGTTGAGCTGGTAGGAGCGCAGGTCGCCGATGGTGCCGCCGTCGGATCCCACGCACACGTGTCGGCCGAAGTAGTTGTCCTTCTGGTAGACCCGGGCGGTGCGGCTGCTGTTGTTGATGACGGAGCTGCCCTTGCCGCGGATGTAATCCGGTAGGTGCCGGACCGAACCGTCGATGGCGCGTTTGACATAGGGCTGGCCCTCGAAGTGGATCTCGGGGTAGATGCACACGAATCCGCGGGGGCACTGGACCTGGTCCCGGGCAATGGGCCCGGTTGAACTGGTCCGGGACGGCGCCGACGCCGGTGTGGCCTGGGCGGGGGTGACACCGGCCAGCGCCGCCGCTAGGGCGACGGTCGTGCCGGCGAGCGCGAACAGCCTGGGAACGTGCATGTACTGGCTCCTGGGATCGATTTGTGTTGTGTAGAACAGCACGCGCCCCAGGGTTCGGCGGGAACGTCGTTCTCCGGCACGCCACCTGGGTAGGGCGGGCGGGTGCAGGGTGGCTACGTCTCCCGTCCGGGCGGAATGGGACGGCGTCCGGCCCTGGGGCGGGTTCAGGTGGTGGGGGTGTAGGTAATGGTCTGGTCGGGACAGGAGTCCGCCAAGCCTGTGAGGGCGTTGCGTTCGGTGGGGTCCACGGTCAGGTGCCAGGTGAGCTTCACGCTGATCCAGTCGGCGGTGTAGCGGCAGTTGGCCTGCGACGCGGACGGCATCCACGTGGCGGGGTCCTGGTCGGCCTTCTGCCGGTTGGAGCGGGCGGTGACTGCCACCAGGTGCCGGGCGTCGTTGACGTAGTTGGCGTAGGCAACGCGTCGGTTCTTGGCCCAGGTGGAGGCCCCGGAGTCCCAGGCTTCAGCAAGGGGGACGAGGTGGTCGATGTCCAGGCCGCTCGCGCTGGTGACTTCGGTGTCGTCGTACCACGACCACCAGGTGCCGGTCCCGGGGATCAAGGTGCACTTTCCGGTGATCTGAGGCGCGGTGACAGCCTCCTCCAGCAAGACCTCTTGGCGGGTGTTGCAGCCGTCGTGATCCGCGTCGATCCACCCGCCGAAAGACGAGGCGCGGTTGTAGCCGGTGCGATCTTCGGCAGCCACCTGAAGGGCGTCGACCGCTTGGTGGAGCGCCGCGCTGTGCTCGCCGTCGGAACGGCCGACGCCGTGAGCGTGAGCGGGAGTGATGGTGAGGGCGGCTGCCAACACGGCTGCCGTGCTGGAGGCCGCATGCCAGCTGCGAAGCAAGGTCATGGTGAGGGCTTGTCCTGGCGGAACGCTTCTGCATGCCGACTGCCGCTTAGGTTCGCCCAGATGGATGGTCCAGGGCGGTCGCAAGTCGCTCAAAGGGACCGGCAGGGAATCCTGATCCGAAGCTCTGGCGCAGCCCTCGTAGGCTGCTGCCGGCTCGATGCCGACCGGCCCTGCTGCGGAAGCTGTCCCCGTGGCGCGCTTCCAGCCCAGGTCCGCGGCGATCTCTTCGGCCTATGGCCGTTCAACCTGCACGATCGAATCCGCTCCGCCGTATGCAACGCCACGACAACACCAACGACCGCTGGACCGACCATGACTGGCAGCAGCCGCCCAGCGCGCCCTTGCCGCTCTGGCGAGCAGTACTGGAACGCGCCCGGCCGGACCAGTTGTGCTCATTACCAGCCTGCACCAGGGCCTGCGCCTGGCGGCGACCACAGCCTGACGCCGCCCGCGGGCTTGCTCATCTCGCCCGCGTGGCCGATGACGTTCTACCGCCAGCACCCCGATTCTCTTCCCGGCCCTCAAATTATCAATCCGCTAACTGTACTAGATGCCAGCTGCCCGGAACTCGAAACGATAGCGCGGGTAACCGTTTCGGGCGAAGTAACAGCCGGTCTGCACGGTCTCTGGCTGCTTGTTCGGCGTCCGTAGGCGGACCTTCAGCCACTTACGGCACGACGTGGCTCTTCTCTAGCGGTGTCGCGATACATAGACGGCCGCGGTTACGGCGATCGCAATAACGATCAGGATGCCGCCGATAATCACCAACTCGGCACCTCCCAGGTTGCCCATGATTAATTCTCCTCTTTTTGAGTTCCAAAGATCGAGTGCAGATGTTTTGTGCGCGCGAGGATGCACTGCGGGATCCGCAGAGCCTTCCTGTACGGGAAGGCTCTGCGGCATTCCAGCTCGCCCCGCTTAACTGTTTTGTTTCCTGCGGAGACGGAACTGTGTCACCGCGAATGCGACCAATGCCGCAGTGAAAAGGACAGTTGTGACGATTCTAGCGACTTCCCAGATGCCGCCCGATGGGTCCGCGAAGGCGTCCACAAGGTTGAGGAGCACCGCAGTCGCGAATGTAACGCTTAGGGCGTTCTTTGCGGCCTTGGATTTTCCTTCTAGATTTTCCATTGGGTCATCTCACTCCGTAACCCACGCGTAGGGATTGAAGCAGCTGTTCAAGTCCTTCGCTTCATCCGACCAGGAATTATCCGTGTCCTCCCAGGCCTTCTTTGCATAGCACCCGACCGGGGCAGCCTTTCCCAAGATCTTCCCGCCGACCTTCATCCACCCTGGGAGTAGACCAGTGGGGTCGATGAGGTTGACCGGGTCGCCTTCGGCGTAGAGGTAGGGGTTTTGTTCCTGGCCGGAGGGGTCGGGCTGGGTGAAGCGGCCGATGTTGGCGTCGTAGTAGCGGGCCTGGAGGTGGTAGAGGCCGGTGGGGTCCTGGTAGTTGCCGGCGAAGCGGTAGGGCTGGGCGACCGGCTCGGTGGACTGGGCCAGGATGCGGACGCCGCGGGGGCTGTAGGTGTAGGAGTCGACCTTGTTGCCGTCTTCGTCCGTGAGGGCTACGACGCTGCCGATGGCGTCGGTGAGGTAGTAGTACGCCTTGCCCCCGGTCGTCATGGAGTTCAAGGTGCCCCCCGGTTCCCGGTTGAATCCCATGTCCGCGCCGGCGGTGGTCTTGGCGGACAGGCCGAGCGGGCCGTTGTGGAAGAACGTGTCGCCTAGCTTGATCCGCTCGCTCTGGTCGGTGGAACCGTACTGGCCCGCGTACGTCTTGGCGTTGACGGTGATCGACGTCATCTGGGAGTGGTCCGACCAGGTTTCGCCGGTGCGGATGTAGTCGTCGGTGGAGGCCGCGGCGGTCTCGTTGCCGATCTTGTCGTAGGACCAGGTGCCCGTGGTGCTGGACTTGTTGGTCAGTTGCTGGGCGTCGTTGTAGGTGTAGGTGGTGCCGCGCGGGCAGCCGGGGTCGGCGCCCTGGGAGGTGAGGTTGCCCGCGAGGTCGTAGCAGTACTGCCAGGAGTCGGCGATCGTGCCGTTCTTCTCCTCCTTGGCGTAGGAGAAGCGGCCCGCGCCGTCGTAGCTGTAGGTCCGCTTCAGCCCGGAGACGTTGTCGGTGCTGGTGCGGATCTTGCTGCCGTCGGTGGCCGCGCCGGTGCCGTAGCCGTAGGTGTAAGCGAGGTCGACCAGGGTGCCCTGGGGCGAGGTGGTCTTGATGGTCTCGGGGCGGTTGGATTTGTCGGGGGTGACCTTCTGCACCGTGCCGCCGGGGTAGGTGGTCGTGGTGCGGACGTCGTTGTTGTTGTAGCCGTATTTGGTGATCCGGCCCTGGGGGTCTTTCAGCTCCTTGAGCTTGTTGACCTCGTTCCAGGTGTAGTCGACCGTGCCGGCGGGGTCCTGGTAGTAGTCGACGTTGCCGGCCGCGGTGTACGCCAGCAGCGTCTGCGAGCCGTCCTGGAGCGTTCGGACCGTCTCCCGCTGGAGTGGGTCGAACTGGTATTTCACCGTCCCGGTGCTGTCGGTGCGCTGGGTGAGGTTGCCGTCGCCGTCGTACCAGTACTCAACTCGCGCTTTGTTGGTGGTGTCGACGACCTTGATGCGGTCGCGGTTGTCGTAGGTGTAGGTGACCGTGACACCGCGGGCGTCGGTGGCCGTCTTGGTGCGGCCGAGCGCGTCGTAGGTGTAGGTGGTCCTGGCCAGGGGTGCGGGCGGGGTGACGGTGTCCAGGTTGCCCTTGGCGTCGTAGTGGAAGTCGGTCACCACCGTCTTCGACGACGACATCTTCGTCTTCTCGGTGCAGCGCTGCCCCTCGAAGCCGCCGCACGTCGGGGTAGCGGGATTGTAGGTGTAGGAGACGTTGCCGCCGCCCGTGCCGGTCTGCGCCACCGACATGGTGTTGCCGGCCGCGTCGTACGTGAAGTCGGTCTTCTCACCGTCGGGGTTGGTGGAGTCGGAGGGCACGTCGCCACCGCCGGCGATGGTCTGCCAGTGGTTGACCGTCTTGCCGCCCGTCGGCGCCGTCACCGTCTCCAGGTTGTTGCGGGAGTTGAAGCCGTAGTCCGAGACGTTGCCGGGTGTGGTGCCCGAGCCCATCGCGTCGGTTGCGGAGTCGATGTTGTGGTTCGCGTCGAACTTCGTGGACCGCTTGTGGCCCAGGGCGTCCGTCACGTCGGTGACCTGGCCGTCGCTGTCGTGCTGGTACTTCGCCGCGTGGGACTCCGGATCGGTGGCCGTGGTCGTACCGGCCGCGGTCGCCGAGTCACTGGTGTACGCGTACGTCCACGTCGGGCCGGTCTGCCCCGAACCGTTGAAGGCAGTCGCACGCAGCATCGACGTGACGCGGTTGGCGGCGTCGTAGGTGAAGACCGTCACCCGCCCTTCGGCGGTGGTGATCTTGTTGACGCGGCCCGAGTCGTCGTAGCCGAAGATGACGGTCTTGCCGTCGGTGTCCGTGGTGATCGTCAGGTTTCCGGTGTCGTCCACGCCGTAGGCTGCGGTGCGGCCGGTGTTGTCCTGGGCCTGCCACAGGTTGGGGTCGACCTGGGTCAGGTCGATCCAGCGGCCGGAGCGGGTCTCGGTGAGTTTGAATCCGCCGTCGGCGTGCTGGGTAACGGTGATCGAGCCCTTGTTGCGGTCGGCCACCTTGGTCAGGGTCCCGCCCGCGTTGTAGGTGTCCTTGGAGTGGGACTTCCAGTCGGCCAGGGTGTAGGTGCCGTCGCTGTTCTTCTTCAGCTCCTGCGAGTAGCCCTTGGGCGTGGCGAACGTACCGTCGGTGTTCTTCTTGAACCGGACGGTGGCACCGCTGGAGTCGTAGAGGACGACTTCGGTACTCGAGATCGACAGGTAGCGCTCGTACTGCTGCCACCACCGCTGGGACACCTTGCCGTGCGGGGCGTCGAGGGAGTTGTACGTCCGTGCCAGCATCAGCTTCTGCCCGACGCCGGCGATGTCGAAGTCGGTCGCGGTGAGCATGAGGTTGCCGGTGGAGTAGTCGATCCGGGCGGTCAGCGCGTCCGTGATCGCGAAGTCGGTGATGCGGTGCCAGGGCACGTTGCCCTGGCCTTCCGGTACGAGGTTGGGGACGCCGGCATCCTGCGCCGCGGAGCGGGAGGACTTCCCCGCCGGCGCTGCGGGCGCCGCCGCATGCTCCTTCTGCGCCTTGCGCCAGGCCGCCAGCTCCTTGGACGGCTTGCGCTCCGGGCGGGTCGCCACCGGCTCGGTCGAGCCGACCTTCACCCTCGGCATGCTGAAACGCGGAGCGTCCTTGCCCCACGCCGACACCGGCCTGGGATCGTCCGCGACCGCGGCAGCGGCCGGCAGCATCGACAGCGCCAACGCGCCGGACACCACAACCGCCGCGGCGGACAGACGAGTTGTTCGTTTACGGGCACGCCGAACGGGCGCGCCGAAGGCACGTAAGTGCACGACTTCCCCCCCACAGGAAGATGAGTCCCGGCAACCCCGATAGTCACCAGACCCGCACAACCTGTCACACAATCCGCACGAAAGTTCGAGCAATACCCATGATTTTCTGACTCATGCGGCCCGGAATCAGCCCCGCCGCTTCCCCTGGGGCAAGCTCTGCGAAAGCCGCAAACCTACACTGCGGAGCATCGCGTCGACTGGTGTAGACCTAGCGGCAGTTCTCCGAAGCGTCCGAAACCTGCCGCACTTCCCGGCCGGACGGTTTGCTTCCGTGTCCGTACGTGGATGGTCGCCTCGTAGACACCTCAACAGCGTTAGGAGGAGGGCAGTCGCCGGGCTGGCTTCAGCGGCACTCAGCTCGTGCCAACGCTCCGCATGAAGGCGCGCTGGCGTGGGGGCACCCTTTATTCAGAGCGAGGGCAGCGCGCGTTCTGAAGGTGCGGGGTTCAGCGCGACCATCAAGGCGCGGGATTTGAGCCGGACAGACGCCGGCCGCCCCGCTGCACCGCCTCTTCCTGGACACCCAGCGCCGCAAGGGCAATCGGTCCCGGGCGGTGAGCAACTGCCGCCGGTACTTCGGCCTCGGCTACAGCCAGAACAACACTAAGGACTGCGACGAGTTCCCTTCGCCACCACCTACGAGGGCTGCGCGGAGCCCGAGTACGACGTGCACGCGGAGAAGAACAACTTCTCCGTCCTGCCCGTGATCAAACAGCAGAACGGAGACGCTGGAATCCTGCTCGGGCAGTTCTACAAGAAGAACCGCATCATCGATGGCATGGACGACGGCTTCATAGTCAAGATCACCTCATAGCCCGTGGTGCGGCCGGGAGCCGCCCAGGGTCCCGGCCGCACCACTCACGTGGCGGGCCAGAACTGCACCAGATATCGCTCGACGCCTTCCGGCACGCCCTCCTGCGTCAGCCGTGCGACCTCGCGCCGGCCCTCGCAGTACACCCGCACGTGCCAGATGCCGTCCGTACCGGAAAGGTGCAGGAAGGTATCCATCGGCCCACCCGCCACGCCCCACAGCGCAAGCTCACCGGAGCGGCTGTGTAGCCGGGCCTGGCCGCGTTCCTCCCACGCGCCGCGGTCATCGGCGCCGGGAGGCTCGGCATTCCACACCTCGGCGCTGACCGCAGCAGTGTGGGTGTGTCCGGCGCTCTCGATGTCGAGCCGTCCTTGATGAGCAGTCACGAACGCGCCACCGGGCTCCCGGCCTTCCGGGTACTCCAGGGGGACCCATGTGTCGTCGACGTCCTGGAGGGCGAAGCCATAGAAGTCGACTTCCACCTCCAGCTCCTGCTGCCGGATCAACTCAGCCACCACTCGCCCCCAGGGACCGATCGGCGATATGAAGTGCCGCCAGTGAGCGTATCGAGCAGGGTCCGGCCCATTTGCCGCAACGGATCACCAGCCCGGGCAAACGGGTCGGGCGAATGAGGTGCGGCTCCCCCAGGGCGTACCAGATTCGGCACGGCCAGGTGACCGCAGCCGCAGGCGAGACATGGCGGCTGGAGCGAGCCGTGGCCGAAGAACAGCAGGCCAGGGTCCGAGAGCCCCGGTCGACCGCTGGCGTATGCAGCGCGCCAGCTGCGTCCCAAGCTAGGAAGGGAGTTCTCTGTCACTCGAATGGGTGACAAGTGGTTCGGCGTGCAACCATCGCCGGCCTTCGCGTGTCCTTCACACGCAACACCCTGTGTTCACCATTGAAGGAGCATCCTCTTGCGTAAGGGTTCTGTCCTGACCGTCGCCGTCGCAGTCGGCGCGCTCGCCGTCCTTTCGGGCGTGCCGGCCCAGGCCGCCGAGTACACCTCTGCGCTGAAGATCCGCGGGGTCCAGTACGACGCGCCCGGCCGGGACTCCAACAGCTGCTCCTCCGGCAACACCGCCGCGGAATACCTGACGATCAAGAACTACTCGTCCTCGGCGACCATCGACCTCAAGGGCTACGTCGTCAAGGACGCCACCGGCAACCGGTTCACGTTCACCGCCAACCACTACCTGCAGCCCGGCGACTATGTGAAGCTCCGCGGCAACCACGGGACCGACTCGGACGCCAACAACGTGGTCTACCGCGACAACTGCAACTTCATGTGGAACAACGACAACGACACCATCTACCTGTACAAGCCCTCCGGCAGCCGCGCAGACGTGCACTCCTACACCAAGAGCGGATCCGACCCCGACAACAACGGATATATCGGCTACCACGGCTGATCACACCCCAGCCTACCGTCCAACATATCTCCGCCTCCTGGCTCGGCCGGTTCCGCACTACGTGCTGTACCCCACGGTGCGGAACCCGGCTTCCCGGCGCCGGGAGGCGCTGGAGACACTGTTCGCCGAGCGCGACCTGAAGCGCACTGTGCCCGTCGGCAACCGACCCGGGCGCCGCCAGCGAGTGGTTGAACTGGACCACCGCCTCGATCCCCTTGGAGGGCGCGGTGATCCCCGCTTACTGCCGCGGAACGAGTACGTCTTCATCCCAGCGGGTCTTCGGAGATGCCCTGGCCGTCGGGCTTGCAACTGGCCGAACCAGATCCGTCAGGCGTAGGTCAGGGCTGTAAGGCCGGGGGCGAAGAGGACCGGCCACACGAGCCAGGGCGGGGCCAGTCCGGAGGCCAGTGTTGATCGAGCATGAGGCCGGGCGGGGTCGTCATCTCGATCGTGAAGAGCGGAATGATCCATGCGAGTGGAATGGCGGCGAGCTGGAGGCATCCGAATGAACTCGCGACGGTCAGGTGCATGAACGCGTTCATGGCGACGAAGAACCACAGGGCCCAGTCGTCGTTCCCGATGTTGGTGGTGAGAGCGGCCCCGGAGGGGACGGCCGCGACCAGGACCAGGTGGCAGCGCGCCAGGAAGGTGTGGCGGTTCGGGTTAGCCAGCCCACCCGTGGTTTCACCAGGGCAATGGGGGAGCCGACTGAGGGAGCATCTGCGCCGTTGAACAGCGGCGACGGGTGGCACGTGAGAATGGGTATGGAACCCCCCCTGCCCGTTCCTTCTCCGCTGGAGCGGACACCCTCGGCGCTGCCCCGCTCGTCTGCAGCCGGTACGCCGGTCGGCCCGCCTCGATTAGGCTGGCTGGACGCGTTACGCGGCATTGCCGCACTCGTCGTGGTGTTCGACCACTCCTCATACGCCTTCATGGCTGATTTCCGGCGGGAGCTGATGCCGGAATTCAACACCAGTCGATACGGCATCATGGTGTTCTTCCTCGTGAGCGGCTACATCATCCCTGCATCACTGGAACGCCGCGGCTGCGTCCGGACATTCTGGATCGGACGCATCTTCCGGATGTACCCGCTGTGGGCAGCTGTGGTCATCGCGGTTCTGACCCTCAACATGCTGGGCATCGCAGACATCCGTGCTGACTTCACCGGGCAGAACATCGTCGCGGCGGCAGTCGCCCATGTCACCCTGCTGCAGGAGCTGCTGGCGACACCCAACCTCCTTCTTGTCCTGTGGACCTTGTCGTACGAGATGGCCTTCTACCTGCTGGTCGTCGCGCTCTTCACGGTCCGCCTGCACGGGCGGTCGGCCGCAGCGGCTGTCACGTTGGCTGTGCTCGCCGCCGTGAGCGCGACGGCAGGAGCCGTGCTGCCGGTCTCCGCCCTCTCCGGTGAACTCGGCACCATCCCGCTGATCGCATTCGCCTCAATCACCATGGTGGCCGCCATCTGCTGCGCTAGCGCCGGCATGCGTGTGCTGCAGGTATGCGGGGGCTTGCTGGGCGGAGCACTGGCGCTGGCCCTGGTGGCCTTCAATGGCACGGTCCCGATGTGGGAGGGCCTGGTGATCCTCGCCGTGATGTTCCTGGGCACGGCCGTCTACCGGGCTGACAGCGGGCAGAGCACCTGGTGGAGGGTGGCCTGCACCGCCGCAGTTGTAGTCGCGTGCGCCGTGGGGAGCGCGTACGGGGACAGTGCGGAGGCTCCCTTCACCCGGCGCGGGTGGATCGTGGCATTTCTGCTCGCCGTCCTCACGTTCGGGATCGCACTGGCATTGCGGCGGCAGCGGATACCACGCTGGCTGACCGGCCTGGGAACGATCAGCTACTCGGTCTACCTGGTGCACCCGGCGCTGCTGGCGGTGACCGACGGCACCATCGGCCGGTGGCGGCAGGACAAACCGGTTCTCGAATTGGCGTTCTATGCAGTGCTGCTGCCCCTGTGCTTGCTGACGTACCGCTGCATCGAAGCACCGGGCCAGGCCTGGGGCCGAAAGACGGCACGCCGGGTGCAGTCTCCCTGAGCGGCACTTGCGCCGCGAGCGCGCCGCGTTCCTGCCTGGAATGCACGGCGGCCCCGGACCTGCTCGGGTCCGGGGCCGCCAGATGAAATTTCGTGCGGAAAACAGTCCGGACCCATTCGGGACTTCGGATCACAGACTGCACGGTGCTCGAGCCGAATCGCCGGTCACTGCCCGGTGGTTAGTCGGTCAGTGTCCAGCGCTGGTTGGCCGTCCCGTCGCAGGCGAACTGGGCTGCCTGCGCGCCGTTGGCGGTACTGGCGCCTGATATGCCCAGACACAGCCCGCTCTTACGGTTCTTGAGCGTGAAGTAATCACCGTTGCTGCCGAAATTTTTCGTCCAGTCCTGATTGAGGTCGCTGGATCCAGTTGCCGTGATGGCTGCCGCGCCGGCCGCGGTGCTGCCACCGGTGATCCCAAGGTTCAGTCCGGACGAGTAGTTCTCGAACGTGGTGTAGGTGCCGGCTTCGGTCAGGAAAGAATCCCACCGCTGCAGAAGACTGTCGCTTGCGGCCTGCTGGACGACCTTGGCGCCATTGGATGAGCTCACCGGCTGCAGGAACTTTCCGGATTTGACGTTCTTGATCGCGTTGGTGGAAAAGATCCGCGACGGGGTCGGGTTACCGTCCTGCGGGGTCTGGGCGTGCGTGGTTGCTGGACTGGCGACTGCCATCAGCACTCCGGCCAGCACGGTCATGGCGATGTTCCTGGCGCGTATTGCACGCATGGCATGTTCTCCCGTGGGGGTTCGGTGTGCTCTCTCGCAGCGAGCAGGCAACGCGTTCGGAGCAGAGCGTGCACCGGCCGATGCTGCCTCGTGCAGGTGGCACCACTGGATCGCGGTATCTACGCTGATCGAGGCTTCACCGGGCATGGGACCGAAACGCCGCGTTCCGGCTTTGCTATGAGGGCTCCGGGATCCGGATGCCCTGAGGAAGCAAGACGCCCGCGCCGATCAGGTCCGGCGCGTCCTGTCGGCAGCATGACGCCGAAGCAGTCAGGCTGGTCGAGGAATCAGCCGCCGGCAGCAGGCGAAGGGATGCTTCCCTCATGAGCGCCTGGGCTACAGATTGTGCAGCGACCAGAGCTGGTTGGCCGTCCCGTCGCAGGCGAACTGGGCGGCCTGCCCGCCGTTCGCGGTACTGGCTCCGGAAATACCCAGGCACAAGTGGCTCTTGCGGTTCTGCAGGACGAACTGCGTCGACGTCTTCGGAATGATCAGCCAGTCCTGGTTGAGGTCACCGGACCCGTTCGCCTGGATGGCTGCCGCGCCGGCTGCCGTGCTGGCGCCGTTGATGCCGAGGTTTTTGCCGGAGAGACCGTTTTCGAAGCTGAGGTAGTCGCCGTCCTGGACGGTGTACCAGTGCTGCGCGGAGTTGTTGGAGTTGCCGGTCTGCTGGACGATCTTGGCGCCGTTGGCGGTGCTGTTGCCCGAGGGCTGCAGGTACTTCCCGGACTTCTGATTCTCCAGCCCTAAGGGGCCGGCGGAGGTGGCCAGGGCCGAGACCGGCGTGGGGGAGGGGTCGTAACTCTGCTGCGACTGCGCGTGAGTGACGGTCGGACTGGCCACCGCCATCAATGCTCCGGCCAGACCAGCTACGACGACACTCTTGGTGCGGGTTGTGCGCATGTTGCGTCTCCTCACTTGTGGTGCCCTTGGGGTTACGAGGAGTACTCAATCAGGAGGCTGAGGCATTCGCTAGCCCGTTCGAGACAATCGACCGAGAGCGCTTCCTTGACGGGTGCATGCTCGATATGCATATGCAGCGACACTGTTACGAGAGATGATCATGCCAACGTCAACCATGCACCTCGACTCATGTCCGAGTGCGTCCTGGCGGCTATGGAGATCCCGAAGTTCGTGTTCGTGGTGCCGGACCTGCAGCAGGACGGGCACGGTGCGTGTCAAACGTTCCCCAAGGGGGCGGCGGCGGGAAGTTACACGACCTGGATCAGATGTCGGAGGGGATGCGTGCTGCGAGTTCACGGGCCAGTCGCCGTGCCGCCTCTGCGTGAGCGCCGGTGCCGTGCGCGGCGTGCAGAAGAATTTGTAGCACTTCCTGTGCTTCCTGGAGAGAGATCACCGGCAGGCGCTCCGCCGGGACGTCGACGGTCGCGAAGTCTGTGTCCGTGAGATTGAAGATGTCGTCGGTGGGGGGCGTCATTTTTCACGCTCTCTCCAACTGCATACGCCTCATTATGGTTGCGGCGCACTGGCGGCTGTGGTGTGCCCTGCCCGAGACGGCAGCACGGAACGGGCCCGCTCTTCCCAGCGCGGTGCCGTGGCGAGGCGCGAAGATTCGTGACGGCTTCCCGTCGCTCGTCGAGGAGTTCTGTATCTGTCGAGTGTTCGGCTAGCCGTCCGCGCTGTCCAAGGGTGGTGTTCCTTCCCGATCGCAGACCCTGGCAGAGTATGTTCCGACGGATCACTGCAGCTTGAGAGGTATTTTCGATGTCCGAGCCTGTGCGGGACGCGGCTCTCGGCCACTTCGGCGCCGACGGTATGCGCCGTTTCCACGTCCCGGGGGCGTATGGCATCCGGCTGCCCGACTGGAGCCGCGAGTACGTGCAAGACACGGGCGTGCCCCTGAACGTGGCGCGCTATTTTGCGGCAGCCGCCCCTTCCGACGGCGTGACGCTTGGTCTCCTGGCGGGGCATCAGGGGCTTCCGCGGCCTCCTGCGGAGATGGCCGACTGGCTGCGGATCGGCACCGACGGCTTGGCGCATCTGTGTGTGCGCCCCGACGGCGCGGTGCAGGCGGTGTTCCTTGGGGACGAGGGCGAGGACGACATGCTGGTGTCGTCGAGCGTCGTCAAGTTCACGTCGGCCCTAGCCGCCTTGGACCGGAAGCTGCCAGTGATTGCGGCCTCGACCGGCCTCTCCGTCGCAGCGGCCGCGTTTCGTGAACTCAACGCCGAGCTGAGGCATCTCGACGAGAAGGCGTTCCAGGAGCGCGAGAGCTGGTGGCCGCGGGTCCTCGACGACGTGCGGCACACCCTGAACTTCCCGTTCTCCTCCGCTTTTGAATATGTCGACCAGGCGGGCAACAGGCAGATCGCCACGGACGCCACCGGACCAGGGCGCCCTCACCCGGAAGAACTGCTGTGGCAGCGGCTCAAAGAGCAGGGCATCGCACCGCAGCAGGTACGCCGGGTGTACTGCGAGCTGGAACCCTGCATGATGCCCGGCCACTACTGCGCAGTCTGGCTCAACCACACCTTCCCGCACGCCCAGTTCACCCACAGCTTCGACTACGGCCCCGATGCCGAGTCCCGCGAAGAAGGCCTGAAGGAGCTGATCACCCACGCGGCCCGGCAGGCCCCGCAGTGAGTCCTGACCGCTGGGAGCGGCCGGCCGCCGGGAGGGAACCCGCAGCTGCCGCCCTGCTGGCCTGGCTGGCCGACCCCGCGGCCCCCCACATGTGCCTGGTCACCGGCAGCACCGGATGCGGCAAGTCGACGCTCCTGGCCTGGCTGGTGGCACATGGGGCACGTCCCGGCACCCCTCAGGAACGCCGCGTCCACGCGGTCGCACCGCTGCAGGACCTCGGCGTGCGCGGTGCGGTCTGGACCCTGGCCAACCAACTTAACCTGGTCGCCCGGGCCCCGGGAGAGCTGGTCGCGGCTCTGGCCAGCGACCGTCGACCGGTCACGATCGTCCTGCCGGACCTGCACGACGCCGCCGACCCCCTCATACTTGCCGACCTCGCCACGGACCTGATGCGTCTCGACCACGTCCGCCTCCTCGTGGAAACCACCACCACGAGCCCTGCAACGTCCCGACTCGTCACACTGGCACCGGCGGTCATGAACCTCGACCACGACCAGTGGACCGATACCGAACGGCTCGCCGTCTGGAAAGCCGCACAGACCGACACTCGCCCCGGAACAGCCCCCTCCCCAGTATCCGCAGAAACGCTGGATGATCCGGGACGCGTGTGCGCCCAAGACCCGATCCACGTCACCACCCTCTATGAGGACAGCAACGCCGACCACGCAGGACTGCGCGCCGCCTGGCTGCGCGCCGGACAGGCCCTCATCAGCGAGTCAAAGCCAGCCACACGGGCACTCACCTTGCTGGCAGCCCTTGGTGACGGCGCCGACCCCCGCCTGAAGCAGGAACTGGCTGCGCTCGCCGCTGACGCCGACTGGAGCGTGGTCTGGAACCGAGTGACCGGCGACGTCAGCCCACCCTGGCCCGGGCCTGCGCTTAGTCTCGCCACCGGACACGGTGTGCTCGCCGGCAAGCTTCTGGTGGGAGATCACCAAGGCATCGTGCGGATCATCCATGCCGACACCGCGGTCCCCTCAAGTCGGCTACATCGCACCTTCATGCAGACGCAGGCGCTCGCGGCACTTCCGGAGGGAGCCGTGCTCACCCTGGACCCCCAAGGCCGCCTGGAAGGAGCGCACAGCACTGCCACGCGCACGCCGTCCGGAATCAGCGCACTCCTGGACGGCGGACCCACCCCCCTCGAGCAACTTGTCCACACCATGAACGAGTTCCTGTCGCAGACACCAGGCCGCGCTCTCACCGCTTCCCCCAGCCTGATGGCCGTCGCCGACGAAGCCGGCTCCGTCCACGCCATCCCGCTCCACCAGCCCACAGCCCGCCCCTATGCCATAACCCTGCACAACGGACCCGCAACAGCCCTCGCCGCCCTGGACCTGACCGCCGCCGACGGCCGCGAGCCGACGACCCTCCTGTACAGCGGTGGGGCAGACGGCCGCGTGCGCGCATGGTCTCCCGGCAGAGAACCCCTCACCACACCGCTCGCCGAGCGAACAGTTCCCGTCACCGCTCTGGCCGCAGCGCACACCAGTGAGGGGCCGACGCTTGCCGTCGGATGGGCAGACGGCCTGATCGAGCACCACATCTGGAACACGGGCACGACGCGGACCTTCCGCCCTGGATGGCCCGTTCGCTCTCTGGCGGCAACTGCGAACGCAGACCTGGTCATTGGCAGCGACGAAATGGTCCTCTGCCTGCGGCCCTGCTGAGACAGGGCGGGGCCGGATCTCGACGCTCACGGCTTGACGATCTTTCACTCAACGTGAAGGGTAGGGCGGTTGCTGTCGCACGGGGGATGGGATGCGTGGGTAAGAAGCTGCCGGACGAGCTGGTTGAAGTCCTCGATCTCGTCGGGGTCAAATGGCCCAACATCGATGAAGACGAAGTTCGCGACTGCGCCAAGGACTACCGACACCTTGCCGAAGGCCTGCGCGACGTCATCACCGAAGGCAACAAGGCCTGCTCCCATATCGTCGCCGGCCGAAGCAAGGGCATGACCGTCACGGCGATCGACCGCCGCTGGGGCAAGCTCACCACCAAAGACCTCTCCACCTTCATCAAGGCCCTCGACGACCTGGCCGGCGCCCTCGACGACTGCGCCGGCTTCATCGAAGGCTGCAAAATAGCCTGTATAGCCGAGCTGTCAGCAACAGCCGCCGCCGCGACCGCGGGTGTCATCGGCATGTTCTTCACCGTCGGCCTCAGCGGCCTCCTCAGCGCCGCTGCGATCGCCGCCTGCCGCATCGCGCTCCACGAGGCCATCGACTACGCCATCGGAGAGATCACCTCCATCGTCACCGACAAGATCGAGGCGAAGATCCTCGGCGAGATCGAGGACCTGTTCACCGACCAACTCGACGCCCACGACGACAACGACCTCTCGCACTACGCCGTCGGAAGCGCCGACATGGCGCAGGACCTGGTCATCGAGTTCGACGATTTCGAAAAAGCCTCCGGCGGCTACGACGAAACCAAACGGAACTTTGACAAAAAGAAGAACGACCATAAGACGGGCGGCGCCAAAAGGCGCAGCTCCGTCAAAAAGGACAGCCGCTTCCACAAGCTCGCCGCCGTCATGGACAAGGCCGAGGACGCCGTCGAGAAAAAGACCGACGAGACCATCCACGTCCTCGAGGACCACGGCGGCAAGATCGACACCAGTAAAAAAGATCACAAGAAGAACGACGAGAAGACCAAGCACGACATCGACAGCTGCAAAGACGTCCGCACCTACCTGCTCAGCGCCGACGGCACCGTCGAACGCCTAGACGCCGACGGTAAACTCCACCACCTCGACAGCACCGACAAAGCACGCCTCGACGGCATCCTCGACAACGGCAAAGCCTGGCGCCCCCAGACCCGGCGCGACCAAGCCGACACCTCCGTCCCCAACACCCACGCCGGCAAAGTCCACTCCACCAAAGTCGACCCCTACACCGACGAGCTCGGACAAGCAACCCAACTCGCCCGCTACGCCCGTGACGACTACAGCGGAAACAACTACGCCGCAGGCCGCTACATCGATCCGGACGGCAGAGGTGAGAGTGTCCTCGTCGGCTACAGCGAGAAGAGCATGCACTCCGAACGCTCCATCGGCTATCCCATCCTGCACAATGGAAAACAATCAGGCCTCAAGGAGGTCTTCACCGAACGAGAGCCCTGCCAGCTCAAGCCCAGCTGTGACAGATGGCTCGACCTGCACTTCAAAGACGCCAAGACGGTCCACCACACCAACGACTACGACCAGGCCATCCCACGCCACCGCCGGGACACCGAACACCAGCAGTACATGGAAGAACTACGCAAAGCGCACGGCCGCTAACATCTTTCCACGCCCCTGCCAGCGACACAAAGGTCCCCCGCATGAGCTTCGCTGTCACGCCGGACGAACTCCTGAACACCTTCGGCCTGTCCGGCGTCGTGTACTTCCCACGCTACGAGTCACCCGACAATCAACTCGAGCCGCGCACCGCGGACTTCCTCAGTAGTGTCGGACTCCCGGACAACGACTACTTCAAGTCCAGAGCCAGCGTCGGACAGGAAGAGTCAATCAGGCTGGCCGAGTGGTTCAAACCTGACGACGGACCCTTGCCCTCGGAGTGCCGCTCGTGGCTCGTCCTTGCCTACTTCGCAGCGTCCGTCATTGCCCTCGACCCGGCCAGCGGCAAGGTGTACGCGTTCGGCGAGGGGGACCCCCCTGAGTCGTACACGCAGCTTCACCGAGACGTGGAATCCCTCGTCTACGCGCTGCACCTGTTCAAGAAGTTCGATGACCGTGAGCGTGACGACGAGGGCGACACCGAGGTGCAGGTCGAGCAGCTTCGTGCTCGCATTGAAGCCTTCGATCCGCTGCCCTTCGAGAGCGAGCAGTCCCAATGGGCCCTCATCTTCGACGAGGTCATCGAAGGGATTTGGTGACCCGAGAGCCCGCGCAGCCCATCGGAAGCCCTCACAGATGTAAGCGCCGACGGCGATTCTCGCCAGCAGTCGCTTGCCGGCTACGTGGGGCGGGCGGAACTTGCCCGCCTTGTGCACGACATGCTCTTCCCTCCAGTCCCCGTCCTGCACTGGGATCCGGAAGGAGACCTGGCCTACGACGTACCAGCATCGTCGACGGTCGACGCCACCACATCTCTGCGCTCGGGTAACTCCCTGACGCCGAAGGGGGTCGGCAAAGCAGCCCCGTTGCCCACTCGAGTCCCGCAGTCCGGACTCGCGGGCGGCGCAGTGGTGCTCTGCTCACGCGCGGTTGGGAGCTCAACGATCCTGCTCCTGGTCGAGGGGTAGACGAGGGCAAGGCAATCGGGCAGTGGATGCATTCCACGGCCGCCCCGCCTTCACCCGCGCGGGGGGAGCTTCTCCTGCCGCGGGTACGTGACCATGGGGCCAATGGGCCGCCGGCCTGAGCGAAGATGCCGAGCTCGATGAGTTGGCCTTCGCTCCGATGGAGCACGCCACCGAGCGGCTGGCTCCTTGGACTCTGGAGGAGGCTCATGACCTGCTCCGCCTGCTGGCCATGGTCGCCGTGAGGGGGAAGGCCTGCGTCTGCGGAGGCTGGCCGGCTGGCCCGTGAGATCGCCGCCCGGATCCCGTTGGAGGGCTGAAACTTTCCACTCCTACCGGTGCCCCGTCCGCACCGGCGACGGCAGCCACCAGAAGAGCTCATCGCTGTCCCGGTTATGCCGCCAGGAGACCAAAGCGCGCGATGCCACGAGCTGGTCGAGTAGCTCGGGAGGAGGGGACAGTCTCCGTGCGCTGGCCCTCGCTGCCGGCGATCTCAAAGCAGGCCGCCGCACCCACCACCCCGAACTGGTTCTCTTTCCCACTTGGGCCGCTCTGCAGGACTATGCCGCCCACGACGCGGCAGGACGCGACCTGCAGCCCCTGGTCAACCTGGTCGATTCCCACGGTACCGATGCCATCCTTGCCGCCGTTGCACAGCTCACCCCCGAGCCGCACGCGCAGATCACCGTCTCGACCGCCCACAAGGCAAAGGGCCGCGAATGGCCCTGCGTCCTCATCGCAGACGACTTCACACGCCCCAAGAACCATCTGGACGACGGGCAGACAGACACCTCGCCGCTTCCCGATCCCATCGACGACGCTGAGGCGAGACTGGCCTACGTGGCCGTCACCCGAACTCGTCAACGACTCCACTTGGGAGGCCTGTCCTGGATCCACGACCATCAGTGATTCTTTGGTCTGTACTGGCAGTTGAAGCCTCTGGCATTATCGCGACATGCTCATGATCGCCGCCACGTCCGGCTCCAGCTCGTCCCCTTCGATATGGGGACTCCTCTTTCTAGCCGCAGTCGGCACGGTAGCGACCGCCCAGGGCGTGCGCTGGACGTTCAACCTCAGCGGCGCTGTCGACGCTCAGCTCGCCCGGCGGTCGGAGCTGCGCGCAGCGCTTGGGCAGCCTTGGAGCCCTCGATGCAGACGCCGTTGGCCCGGCCTTCTACAAGATTTGTGGGATTGCTCTGATGGTGTCGGGTCCCATCCTGTTCGCCATCAGCGTACTGTTCATGATCTTCTGGACGTGAAGGCCTGGGCAGCGCTGGAATACGAGGTCGCATGGGAGGGCTTCAGGGAGCGTTCGAAATATGACCCACCTACTCGGGTGCACCCTGACAACCAGTGTTGCAATTCGGCGTCACTAGTTAGGCACCGACCTCGAACCTACGAAGGTGATGCAGGAGCCGAGGGGACACTGTATGTGCCGTCTCCCCGATATGTCCCGCGGAACATCAGGCCCTTGAACGAGGGCTGGACTTCGGTGTCGGACTTGAGGGAGACGGCCCGCTCGGAGACCGATCCGGCAACGACGCTCACCATCCACCCCTTCCTCTCCAGTCCCCGAGCTTCATTGACTTCAGTCGGCAGATGCCTGGTCTGGCGTCAGCCTCGACCCTTCAGGCCGGCAACAACCTTGGCGACCGCTTCCGGATCTGGCCTCGTGCTGGCCCGCACAACGGCACCGACCTCGCAGGGAACCAAGCATGTCCTTCGCTGCGATGAAGCGTGGAGGCTCAAAGTTCCCAGCCTCCACCCCAGCCCGAATGTCATCCTCTACCTCGTTCCGGGCGGCTCGATCCGTCGCCGCGGTGGTCCGCTCTTGCCCTCAGACTGCGTACGCGCATCGAGTTCCTCGCCGCCGCATGCAGCGGTACGGCCATAACGACGCCCCCCCCGCACTCCACATTCCTCTGCCCACCCCCTATCGATCACAGATGTGGGCGCCAAGTCTTATGCAGGACCACCATGAGATCACCGGCCGAGGGTCTGGCTGGCGGTAGCACCCTGAGGCTGGGGCACGCCACCCGACACGCGCACTGGGGTGGATGCTCGATTACTACCAGCAGAAGGCTGCGGGAGAAACCCCGCTTCATGGACACATTGGATGGGCAGAGAGTTGGCGCTCGTTGGAGCCTGACTGCACGCCCGCCAGGACGACAGCAGAAATCGCGGCGGTGGAGACGCCGCTTGACAGCGAGCTGTGACCGTTATCACCCCACGTTGCGGGAACCTTTCCACGACGCCGCTGTTCACGGCAGGTTCACATCAGATACGTTCCATCTTCACTGATCATCTTCTGCGGTGGATGACCCGCGCTGAGGAGTGCGGCACCCGAAAAGACGACGGTGGCTTCGAGTTGGATAGCGAGCATGCCCCAGTGTCGGGCGGCCGCATGGGGTGGGAGTATTGAGTGGCTGCTCGGCGTGCGCGTGTGATGCGCTATGTCTCGACGGGTGTGGCCGGCGCGGTGCTTGCGGGCTTGCTGTCGACGTTGTCGATGGTCTCTCCGCAACAAGCCGGAGCGGCGAACGACTCGACCCCAGTAGTGCCATCTCAATCGCTGGGCTCCGTCCCGCCACTGCAGGCGGAAGAAGTTGGCAAGCCGCTCCCGGCGCCGGATTGGCCGCGGAACGCTGAAGCCAGCATCGACCTGTCTAATGCGGTGCCCGGAACACCAGGTGCGGTCAGCCCGTCGCCTACGGCGAGCAGTGAGACTCAAACGCAGGTCGGCGACGTAGTTGAGGTCACGCCGCTGCCCGCCGCAGACCCATTCGAGCCCCAACTCAGCAACATGCAACAAGTGGACGAGGATTCCGCTTCGCCTACCGCAAGCAGCACGGACAGCTCTGAGCCGTCCACGAGCCCTGAGCCCCGACCACTGGTTCCCTCGCCCTCGGCGAGCGCGACGGGCGGCCCAACCGACACCTCAAGGCCTTCGGTATCGCCGGATCAGGTTGACGTACGAGTCCTGGACCGCGAAGCGGTCGCGCCCGCCGGTGGGATCGGCATGGGCCTGCAGGTGACCCGCACCGACGGCGTCGACGAGCCTGGCCAGGTCCGCGTCGACATCGACTACTCGGGCTTCAAGTATGCCTACGGCGGCGACTTCGCCTCCCGGTTGCAGCTGGTCAAGCTGCCTGCCTGCGCCTTGCAGACCCCGGATGCCGATGAATGCGCCGAGAGGGAGGTCGTCTCCGCGGACAACGACACTGCCACGGGCACGCTGACTGCGACAGTGATCGCCGAGCCGGACACGCAGGGTGTTACGACACAGTTGGGCAGCAGTAGCGGCGGGAGCGTGTATGCGCTCGCCACCGGTTCGTCCTCGGACAAGGGCGATTACCGCGCCTCCACCATGTCGTCTACCGGCTCGTGGAGTGTGTCGCCCGGTTCTGGTGCGTTCGCTTACAACGTGCCGATCCGGCTGCCGTCACCGCCGATGGGCTCCGCGCCCTCCCTGGCGATGTCGTACAACTCGCAGTCGGTGGACGGGCGCACCTCGGCATCCAACAACCAGGCTTCATGGGTCGGCATGGGGTGGGATCTAAGCGTCGGTTTCATCGAGCGCCGGTACCGCAACTGCACCCAGGACGGCCTAAAGACGATCGGTGACCTGTGCTGGGACTCCCCGAACAGCACTAAGGAGCCCTCCGGCGCCGTCTATGTCATCAACCTCAATGGTGTCAGCTCCCAGCTCATTCAGGACAACACCGGCTCCGGCTCATATCACGTCAAGGACGATCCGGGCTGGCGGGTGCAGCGTCTGTTCGGCGGCCATGGCGCAGGCCGCGACGGCGAGTATTGGGTCATCTCCTCTCAGGACGGGCACCGCTACTATTTCGGCTGGGGACGATCCGAACGCACCACCACCGCTACTGCTTCCGTTTTCACCGTGCCCGTGGTCGGCAACGACGCGGGCGAGCCGTGCCACGATCAATTCCCCGAACCGTGCACCCAGGCCTGGCGCTGGAACCTCGACCGTGTCGTTGACGCCAATGAGGTCGAGTCGATGTACTTCTACGACAAGGAGTACAACCACTACCGGTCCGTCGCCAATACGGACAAGGCCCGCTCGTACGTCTCCTCCGGTTATGTGAAGGAGATCCAGTACGGCTGGGCCTCCCAGGTCGCCAGCAGCACGGCGCCGGCAAAGGTCGAGCTGTCCCACGTCAATCGGTGCATCGAGCGGATGACGCAGGACGACCCTCTGCGTGAAACCCCTGCCGAGTGCCCCACGTTCAAGGACAAACCGACTTCCTATCCTGATGTGCCGATCGACCTGATGTGTGACGGCACCTCGGGGGACTACAACTGCGCAGGTAAGACGTACTATCCGACCTTTTTCTCCACCGACATGCTCTGGGACATCAAGACCTACTACTGCAACGGTGCTTGTTCTGATTGCTGGGCAGTTTTCAGGGGCTGTGTCCGCGTCGTTTGTAGTGGCTGATGCGGGCTTGGTGCTGGCGTCGTCGTCGCCAGTGTGA
>NZ_JBWKDS010000004.1:0-20607 GCF_056435845.1 Streptomyces sp. NPDC043867
GTCGACGCGGAGCGTCGGCGACCGACGACAACGCCGCAGATGTGCGTGCCAGACCCCGCGACGCCGGCATGATCCAAACGACAGGCCCTAGGTCCTTCCGACGCCGCCCGCTCCGCACGGACGGATCCGTCCCGTCCGTCCCGCGCGGACCGGAGCGCGTAATTCCATATCCGTCACGGCAGTTGGACACAGCGTGACAGGCCGGCCCGGAGTCCCCGGAAACCAGGGGCTCCGGGCCGATCCGTGACCCAATCTCCCCCAGGATGTGACCTATCTCGCTCCAGGGGGGTATTTCCGCAGGTCAGAGCCGTTTTGCGGGGAGACCCAGGGCCCAAGGTCCTGTCCCTTTCGTGACGTTACGCACTGACAGCTGGTCAGTCCACCCTTCAAGCTGTTGTAGGAAGTCGGGGGTCGACTTTGAACCGGGAGTACGTCAGTGAGCACCATGCCTCTTGCCCTGCTGCTCACCACGGCCGCATCAGCCGCCGTGGGCGTCGCCGTCCTGCGTGCCGTGCACGGGCTGCGCGGGCAGGTGCGGGCCCTGCACACCGAGCTCGCCGAGAGCCGCGCCGAGGCCGCACGCGGTCTGGTGCCCGCCGCCCGCCCGGCCGCCGACACCGAGGACATACGTGCCGCGGTCGCCGAGGCGCTCGCCGAGGAGCGGGAGCGGGAGCTGGCCGAGGCGCGCGCGTTCTGGGCCGCCCAGGAGGCGCGTGACGTCTCCGACGGGCCCATGCTGCTGGGCCTGCCCGACAGCGAGCTGTTCCTGCCGCGTCAGTCGGACTTCGCCGGTCTCGAGCACCTGGAGCCGGTCACCGAGCCGGGCCTGGACGTCGACGAGTTCGCCGGGGAGTCCCCGGAACTGGCCGCGGCCCGCCGCCGCCACCCCTCGCACCCGGACTTCGTGCCGGTCCAGTCACCCGTCGTCAACGATCACGAGCGCACGGTGGCGTGTCTCGAGGAGCTCGCGGAGTCCCGCACCGAACTGGCCGACGTCCGCCCCGGCCCGCTGGGCACGCTCGACGTCTACGTCTTCGCCGACGGGACCACCCTGTGCATGACCCCGGGCCACCGCGAGACCGCGGAGCGCCTGGCCGCGGCCCTGCGCGCCGGCCGCACCCCGGTGCTGCTGGGCGGCTCCGGCGTCTCGGGCGCGTACGCCCTGACGTTCGAGTGCGGCGAGGAGAACGTCTACATCCTCGCGGACCGCGTCATAGCGTCCTTGTAGGCACCACACCACCGCCGAACCTCACGCGTCGGAGCCGACCCCCGGGTCAGACTCCGGCGCGTTTCTGTGCCTCCTCGACGAGCGTCATCGCCTCCGCCAGCTCCGCCTCGTCCGTCAGGGCGAGCGCCAGGTCGTGCCCGGCCACGGTGATCTGGTCGGCGGCGGCGAACATGCCCACGTCCGGCATGTCCCGGGGCTCGGCGGCGGGATCCTCCAGCCGCTGCGCACGCCGGGCCAGCTCCCTGGCCACGCCCAGCGCCTCGGCCGCCGCACCCCGCTGCAGGCGGCTCTGCGGCGCGGCCCGCAACCGGTCGGCGAAGTGGTCCACGGCTCGGGTCAACGGCGTCGTATCAAGCACGCCGCGAGACTACGCGCCGCGGCGGGACTGTTGCCAACGCCCGGACGCTCAGGCACGGTGGCGTGAAGGACCGGCCTACATCCCAGCGTCCGGAGGCGCCGATGTCCCAAGTCTTCTCCGATGAGACCCATCGCAACCTGCTCGCCCGAATTCCCCACTGCACCGGTCGTGAGATCTCCGACTGGCTTCGCACCGTCGACGAAGGCCCCGCCCTCTTCCGCTTCGAGGAGAAGGTCAGCTGGCTCCGCGCGGAACACGATCTCGCGTACGGCCACGCCAAGGCGATCATCCACGAGTACGACCTGAGGAGGGCGGCGCGCAAACTCCTCTGAGCGCGCACCAGCGGAACGGAACCGCATACGGCGAAGGGCCCGCGAACCGGAGTTCGCGGGCCCTTCGGGTCCGCCGGCGGACCGGCGGCACTGCTTCGAAGGCCGTACTAGTCGCTGCTGCTGAAGATGGCAACCAGCCGCAGCATCTCGACGTAGATCCACACGAGGGTCATGGTCAGGCCGAACGCGGCCAGCCAGGCCTCCTCGCGGGGAGCGCCGTACGCGATGCCGTCCTCGATCTGCTTGAAGTCGAGGGTCAGGAAGAACGCGCCGAGGATGATCGCGATGATGCCGACGATCACGCCGAGCGGGCCCGTGCTGCGCAGTCCGCCGTCCTCGGCGACACCGAAGACGACCAGCAGCAGGTTGACCGCCATGACCAGGACGAACGCGATGGCGATGGCCATGCCGATGCGCGCGTACCGCGCGGTCACCCGGATCCAGCCCGCCCGGTAGACGAGCAGGGTCGCGCCGGAGACCGCCATGGTGCCGAGCACTGCCTGGAAGGGCGCGCCCGACCACTGGCTGTTGTACATCTCGCTGATGACCCCGAGGAAGACACCCTCGAAGGCGGCATAGCCGAGGATCAGCGCGGGCGAGGCCTTGCGCTTGAAGGACTGCACCATCGCCAGGACGAAGGCGATGAGCGCGGAGCCGATCGCCAGGCCGAAGCTGCTGCTCGTCACCGGCAGCAGCGCCCAGGCGAGGACGGCGCCGACGGCGACCGTGCCGAGCGTCATGGCCGAGCGCATGACGACGTCGTCCATCGTCATCCGGCCCGTGGAGACGGGCGCCTGCGGCGGCGCACCGTGCTGAAGGTCCTGCTGGGCGTACGGGTTCTGCGCGTAGGGGTTGCCGCCCTGCTGGGCGTACGGGTTGCCCTGCGTGCCGACAGCTGCTCCCCCGGCCTGCGGCGCGGTGTTGAAGCCCGCGTGGCCGTTGTCGCGGCTGAACCCCCGTCGCGAGAAGACCGGGTTGCTGCTCCTCATTTCACTCCTCCATGGCCACGGTGTGGGCCTTGGCTCAAGAGTAATAGGTAGGCAAAGGAAAGAACCTACTGCTTGGGGAGGATCTTTCCCTTGTCCTCGTGCGCAACACGCTACGCGGGCGGGTGATTCCCGGCGCGCCTGGGGCGGTTCACTCGAACGGGAACCCGGTGTACGCCTCGGCCAGGTCCGTCTCGGCGGCCCGCGAGGCGGCGATCCGGCGCAGCCGGGCCAGCTGGATGCGGTCCTCGAAGGGCGTGGCGCCGGGGGCTCGGTGCAGCAGGGTCGTCATGTCGTACGAGAACCGCTCGGCCTGCCAGACGCGGCGCAGGCAGGTCTCGGAGTACGCGTCGAGCCGTTCGGCCGATCCGGTGGCCCGCCGGTGCACCAGCGCACGGGCGAAGGTGACGACGTCCCCGACCGCGAGGTTCAGCCCTTTCGCGCCGGTGGGGGGCACGATGTGCGCCGCGTCGCCGGCGAGGAACAGCCGGCCGTGCCGCATGGGCTCGTGGACGAAGCTGCGCATCGGGGTCACCGACTTCGCGGTGACGGGGCCCCGCTCCAGCCGCCAGTCGTCGTCGGTCTCCAGGCGCCGCTCGAGCTCGTCCCAGATGTCCTCGTCACGCCAGGTCCCGGCGTCCGTGCCCTCGGGCACCTGGAGGTAGAGGCGGGAGACGGCCGGCGACCGCATGCTGAGCAGGGCGAAGCCCCGGTCGTGACGGGCGTACACGAGCTCGTCGTGCGAGGGGGGCACGTCGGCGAGGACGCCGAGCCAGCCGAAGGGGTAGGTCCGCTCGAAGACCCGGGACAGCCCGGCGGGGACCGCCTTACGGGCGACGCCCCAGAAGCCGTCGCAGCCGACGACGTAGTCGCACTCCAGGACGTCCTCGCGCCCCTCGTGACGGAAGCGCACGCGCGGGTGCTCGCTGTCCGCGTCCTCGACGGCCAGTGCCTCGGCGTCGAAGAGCAGCGGTCCGCCCTCCTTGAGCTGGAGCGCGATGAGGTCCTTGCACACCTCGGTCTGCGCGTACACCATCACCGAGCTGCCGCCGGTGAGCGCGGGGAAGTCGACGCGGTGGCGCTCGCGGGCGAAGCGCAGTTCGATGCCGTCGTGCCGCAGTCCCTCGCGGTCCATGCGCTCCCCGGCCCCGGCCCGGCGCAGCACGTCGACCGTGCCCTGCTCCAGGATTCCGGCCCGCTGCCGCTGCTCCACGTAGGCGCGGTCGCGGCTCTCCAGGACGACCGAGTCGATGCCCGCGTTGTGCAGCAGACGCGCCAGCAGTAGTCCGGCCGGTCCGGCCCCGATGATCCCGACGGTGGTCCGCATCGGCCCGCCCCTTCGCGTTCGCCCTGCTCTGTCTGTCTGTCTGTCTGTCTGTCTACGGTCGCCGACCGCATCAGTGTTCGCGTGGTGAAATTTCCTTCACCAATCTGGGTGAGTCTCTGCCGAGCCGCGGCAGCTGTCAATGGGGGCGCCCGGCAGCGCTCCGCAACCCGCACAGGGCGCACTGCATGCCCGCACGCTACTCACGTTCCTGACGCGGTCAGGTCGGCGGACCGGCCGAGGGCAGCTCGGCGAAGCGTGACCGCCCTGGTCCCGATCGGCTTTGCGGGGCTTCGCCTGCTTCAGGCGGCGCACTGGAGAAATGAACGCCGGGTCGAGCAGGCGTCGCACTCACCGAATGCGGGAGTGGAAGCGGCACTTCGACTCGTCGTCTACACCGTCGACGATGTAGACGTTGCATCTTTACCCACCCCGGCGCTCACCGCCGCCGTGTCCGTCGACGACATCGGGGAAGATGCCAGATAGGGGGCTCGCTCCCGCGCCGAGGTCAGGGTGGACGAGTACGGCAGCGCGTACCGATCGTTCGCGATGATCACGCTCCGTGAGTGCGGTGGTGCCCGGAACCGGACTTGAACCGGTACGCCCGCGAGGGGCAGCGAGGTTTAAGCTCGCCGTGTCTGCATTCCACCATCCGGGCAGGCCATGGGCTCCGCATCGAGGATCCGAGCCTATCGGGACGCATCCCCCTAACTAGGGGTGCGCGGACCGATCTTGTCTTATTTTATTGACGTCTGAGGGTGCATCAGCACCTGGTACGGGCCATCCGCACTTGCCAATAGCCTTTCGGGCCGCGCCCGGCCGCGTATACGGAATGACGGAATTTCACCGCCTCGGTGACGGTGTCCGCGGGCCACGGGCCTGATGGACCCTCAGGGACGACCGTCATCCCCAGGTATGACACGGCCGCCTGGGGTCCGACCGGAGTCGCCCTCGGGAACCGGAACAGCGGGTGACTACACGGCGCCCCAGAACCGTGAGGATGGACGACGTCCCCCAGAATCGTCCCGTCAGGAGCACCCTCCCGTGACCACCACCCCCCTCGCCGGCCGGACCACCGCGGTGGCCGCCCGCGCCACGGAACTCTCGAAGGTCTACGGACAGGGCGAGACCCAGGTGGTCGCCCTCGACCAGGTCACCGTCGACTTCCGTCAGGCCGAGTTCACCGCGATCATGGGCCCCTCCGGCTCCGGCAAGTCCACCCTGATGCACTGCGTGGCCGGTCTGGACACCTTCTCCTCCGGTTCCGTGCGCATCGGCGAGACGGAACTCGGGTCCCTCAAGGACAAGCAGCTCACCAAGCTGCGCCGGGACAAGATCGGCTTCATCTTCCAGGCGTTCAACCTGCTGCCGACCCTCACCGCCCTGGAGAACATCACGCTCCCGATGGACATCGCGGGCCGCAAGCCGGACAAGGAGTGGCTGGACACCGTGATCGGCATGGTGGGTCTCGCCGACCGCCTCGGCCACCGCCCCTCCGAACTGTCCGGCGGCCAGCAGCAGCGCGTCGCCGTGGCCCGCGCGCTCGCCTCGCGGCCCGACATCATCTTCGGCGACGAGCCGACCGGAAACCTCGACTCCCGGGCCGGCGCCGAGGTGCTGGGCTTCCTGCGCAACTCCGTGCGGGAGCTGGGGCAGACCGTGGTCATGGTCACCCACGACCCGGTGGCCGCCGCGTACGCCGACCGCGTGGTCTTCCTCGCCGACGGGCGGATCGTGGACGAGGTGCACGAGCCGACGGCGGACGCGGTCCTCGACCGCATGCTGCGTCTTTCCGGCGGGAACACCCGGACCTCCTAGAGCCTGTCCGACACCAAGGGCCGCACCGGCCCACCCGCCCGGCGCGGGTCCGACACCGCCGCCCCCAGCATCGCGGGCCATCGCCGCCACACACCGCCGCGGGCCGGGTCACCACCCACCGCCGCGAGCATCGCCGCCACCCGCCGTCGCGGGCCGCCGCCGCGACGGCCCGGACCGCTCCCGCGGCCGACCACAGCTTCTCCTTCTCCTGGACTGAGTCAACCCATGTTCCGTACCGCCCTGCGCACCGTCTTCGCGCACAAGGCCAGACTGCTGATGACCGTGCTCGCCGTGCTGCTCGGCGTGGCGTTCGTGTCCGGCACCCTGGTCTTCACCAACACCATCTCGGACGCCTACCAGAAGAGCTCCGCCAAGGGCTTCGACCACGTCGACGTCGCCGTCCAGCCGGAGGGCCGGCAGGACGAGGGCGACCGGATCGGCAAGGAGCCGAAGCTCACCGAGGCCCTGCTGAAGAAGGCGGCCGGGGTGCCCGGCGCCGACACCGCCGTCGGCGTCGTGAACGGCTTCACCGCCCTCGCCGACAAGGACGGCGAACTGATCGGCGACGGCTTCCAGTCGCAGGGCGGCAACTACTGGGGGAAGAAGGACCCGCGGTACCCGCTGACCGCCGGCCACGCGCCCCGCGGCGCGAACGAGGTCGCCATCGACTCGGAGACCGCCCGGCGGACCGGGTACAAGGTCGGCGACACCCTGCGCCTCTCCGTCGACGGCCCCGTGCTGAAGCCCACGATCACCGGCGTCTTCACCACCGACGACGGCAACGTCGCCGCGGGCGGCAGCCTCGCCCTCTTCGACACGGCTACCGCGCAACGGCTCTTCGGCGAGCCCGGCACGTACGACGAGATCGACGTGACGGCCGCCCCCGGCACCAGCCAGACCGCGCTGCGCAACGCACTCGACGAGGTGGTGCCCGAGGACGTCGCCTCCACCACCACCGGCAAGAGGCTCGCCGACGACCAGGCGACGATGATCGCCTCCCAGATGAGCGGCATGAAGACGGGCCTGCTGGTCTTCGCCGGCATCGCCCTGTTCGTCGGCACCTTCATCATCGCCAACACCTTCACCATGCTGGTCGCCCAGCGCACCAGGGAGCTGGCGCTGCTGCGGGCGGTCGGCGCCTCCCGCAGGCAGATCACCCGCTCGGTGCTGCTCGAGGCGTTCGTGGTCGGCGCGGTCGCGGCCGTCACCGGGCTGGCCGCGGGCATCGGCATCGGCGCCGGAATGCGCGCCCTGATGGGCACGCTCGGCGCCACCGTCCCGGACGGGCCGCTGGTCGTCTCGCCGGGCACGGTCGCCACCGCGCTCGCCGTCGGCATCCTGATCACCATGCTGGCCGCGTGGCTGCCGGGCCGCAGGGCCGCGAAGATCCCGCCGGTCGCCGCGATGAGCAGCGTGCACGCGAAGGCGACCACCAAGTCCCTCGTCGTACGCAACACCCTCGGCGCCCTCTTCTCGGCGGCGGGCGTCGCGGTGGTCCTGTTCGCCACGACCATGGACGGCTCGGACGGCCAGGCCCCGATGGGCCTCGGCGCGGGCCTGCTGATCGTCGGCGTGTTCATCCTGACGCCGCTGCTGTCCCGCCCGCTGATCGCCGCGGCGGCTCCCGTGCTGCGCGTCTTCGGGGTCTCCGGCAAGCTGGCCCGCCAGAACTCCGTGCGCAACCCGCGCCGCACCGCCGCCACCGCCTCGGCGCTGATGATCGGACTCACCCTGATCACCGGTATGACGGTGATGGCGGGCAGTCTCCAGACATCGATCGACAAGATGGCCAGCGCCGCGATCAAGGCGGACTACGTGGTCTCGATGGCGAACGGCAACAGGCTCTCGCCCGACGTGGAGAAGAAGCTCGCCGCCACCGACGGCGTCACCGCCACCAGCCCGCTGCGCGACGCGCCCGCGCGCATCGGCGGTGAGACGGAGTACCTGACCGGCGTCAACGGCAGGGCCATCGAGAGCCTGACCGACCTCACCGTCGACGACGGCGCCTTCGAGGTCGGCGGCACGCGGGTCGTCGTCGACGACAGCACCGCCGACGCGCACGGCTGGAAGGCCGGCTCGCACTTCACGGTCTCGTACGAGGACGGAAAGCGGCAGCGGCTCACCGTCGCCGGCGTCTACCAGGGCAACGAGATGATCCAGGGCATCATGCTGGACAACGCGGCGCTCGCCCCCCACCAGAGCGACCCGTACGACATGCAGGTCATGGTGAAGACGTCCGGCGGGGCCTCCGGTGCGGTCAAGGACAGGCTGGAGGGGGCGCTCGGCGACAACCCGGCCATGCTCGTCCAGGACAAGAAGGACATCTCCGAGGGCATCGCGAAGATGTTCACCCTCATGCTGAACATGCTCTACGGCCTGCTCGCCATGGCGGTGATCGTCGCGGTCCTCGGTGTCATCAACACCCTGGCCATGTCGGTCTTCGAGCGCTCCCAGGAGATCGGCATGCTGCGGGCGATCGGCCTGGACCGCAAGGGCATCAAGCGGATGGTCCGGCTGGAGTCGCTGGTGATCTCGCTGTTCGGCGGGGTGCTGGGCATCGGCCTGGGCGTGTTCTTCGGCTGGGCCGCCGGTGAACTGCTCGGCTCCAAGATGGCGACGTACGAACTGGTGCTCCCCTGGGGCCGGATGGCCGTCTTCCTGCTGCTGGCCGCGGCCGTCGGTGTCCTGGCGGCGCTGTGGCCGGCCCGCCGCGCGGCCCGCCTGAACATGCTGACGGCGATCAAGTCGGAGTAGTCGTACGGCAGTCGGGGCCCCCGTCCGGATCCGGACGGGGGCCCCTCCGCTTTCGCCGCCGCTACGTCCGCGCGTTCCAGGTGCGGGCCCGCAGCGGCATCCCGGAGGTGCCCGGTACGGGGGTCCGCACCGCGAGCACCTGGTTGACGCCGATGCGGTTGCGTTCGAACGCGAGGGCGCTGGCCGCCATGTAGAGGCGCCAGACGCGGGCGCGTCCCGGGCCGGTGAGCCGCACCGCCGACGCCCACTGCGCCTCCAGGTTGGCGACCCACTGACGCAGCGTCAGAGCGTAGTGTTCGCGCAGGGATTCGACGTCACGCACCTCGAACCCCGCCCGCTCCAGCTGCGTCACAGTGGTGCCGACCGGCGCGAGTTCGCCGTCGGGGAAGACGTAGGCGTCGATGAACTCGTCCGCGCGGTGCCTCGACTCGTCGCTCGCCGGGCGGCGCGCGATCTGGTGGTTGAGCAGGCGCCCGCCCGGTTTGAGCAGGGCGTGCAGCACGCGCGCGTACTCCAGGTAGCGCTCGGCACCGACATGTTCGGCCATGCCGATGGAGGAGATGGCGTCGTACGGACCGTCGGTGACGTCCCGGTAGTCCTGCACCCGGATCTCGACCCGGTCGGTCAGCCCCTCGTCCGCGACCCGCTTGCGGGCGTAGGCGGCCTGTTCCTGCGACAGCGTGACGCCCACGACGCTCACGCCGTGCTCGCGGGCGGCGTGGATGGCCATGGAGCCCCAGCCGCAGCCGACGTCCAGCAGCCGTCCGCCGGGCCGCAGGTCCAGCTTGCGGCAGACGAGTTCGAGCTTGTCGCGCTGGGCGCCCTCGAGGGTGCCGGCATCCTCCCAGTAGGCGCAGGAGTACACCATGGACGGCCCGAGGACGATTTCGTAGAAGTCGTTGCCCACGTCGTAGTGGTGGCTGACGGCGCGCTTGTCGCTGTGTCTGGTGTGCAGGCGGCGGCGTCTGCGGACCTCCTCCGCGGGCGGGGCGGGCGGACCCATCGGCCCGCCCATCCGCAGCAGGCCCCGGACGGCCGCGCGCACGTCGGGTTCCCGCAGGGCCTCGCCGAGGCCCCTGGCGCCCGTCGGGCGCTCCCACACGAGTCCGGCCATCACCCTGAGGGCCGCGTAGAGGTCCCCCTCCACCCCGAGGTCCCCGGCGACCCAGGCCCGGGCGAGCCCCAGCTCGCCCGGCTTCCAGATCAGCCGGCGCAGGGCCCGGCGGTTCCTGATCACCAGGGTGGGACCGCCCGGCGGCCCCGCCTCCGAGCCGTCCCAGGCACGCATGCGCACCGGGAGCGGGGCTCCCAGCAACTGCTCGAACAGGCTCTTCAGCCGCAGCGCGGCATCGGGCATGGCCACACCTCCGTGACAACGGATCCCGAAACGTCCGACACCACGTAAACACCAACCGCCCCCGCGCACAGTCCCCCACCCGTGTCATGGATGGGCAAAAATAGGTGCGGGGGCCATGTTGTTGGGGATGCCGGGCCGCGCCGTACGGGGACGCCGAAGGGCCCCGGAGGGAACCTCCCGCCTCGCCGCGGAACGCCGAAGGGGCCTCCCGCACCACGGATGGCGGGAGGCCCCTTCGGGTCGATCAGTGACCGGAGGTCAGGAGGCCTTGGCCTTCTCCTCGGTCTTCGCCTGCGGGAGCTTGGCCTCCGCGGCCTGCGCGACGGCGGGCGCCGGCTTCGCGGCCTCGTAGAACTCCTCGCGCGGGGTCTCGATGGCGCCGAGGGAGACGACCTCGCGCTTGAGGAACATCGCGAGCGTCCAGTCCGCGAAGACGCGGATCTTCCGGTTCCAGGTCGGCATCGCCAGACCGTGGTAGCCGCGGTGCATGTACCACGCCAGCCGGCCCTTGAGCGTGATCTTCATCTTGCCCATGACGATCATCGCGACGCCCTTGTGGAGGCCGAGACCAGCCACCGCGCCCTTGTTCGAGTGCGCGTACTCCTTCTGCGGGAAGCCCCGCATGCCGGAGACCACGTTGTCGCCGAGGACCTTCGCCTGACGCAGCGCGTGCTGCGCGTTCGGCGGGCACCAGGCGTTCTCCACACCGGCCTTGCGGGCGGCGATGTCCGGCACCTGCGCGTTGTCGCCCGCGGCCCAGATGTAGTCCGTGCCCTGCACCTGAAGGGTGGGCCGGGTGTCCACGTGGCCGCGCGGGCCGAGCGGGAGACCGAAGCGGGAGAGAACGGGGTTCGGCTTGACGCCGGCCGTCCACACGATGGTGCTGGAGTCGACCTCGAGGCCGTTCTTCAGGACGACGTGCCCGTCGACACAGGAGTCCATCGAGGTGGAGAGGTAGACCTCGACCCCGCGGCTCTCCAGGTGCTCCTTGCCGTACGCGCCGAGCTTCGGGCCGACCTCGGGAAGGATCTTGTCCGCGGCGTCGACGAGGATGAAGCGCATGTCCTCACGGGACACGTTGTTGTAGTACTTGGCCGCGTCGCGGGCCATGTCCTCGACCTCGCCTATGGTCTCCGCACCCGCGAAGCCACCGCCCACGAAGACGAAGGTCAACGCCTTGCGGCGGACGTCCTCGTCGGTCGTGGAGTCGGCCTTGTCGAGCTGCTCGAGGACGTGGTTGCGCAGGCCGATGGCCTCCTCGATGCCCTTCATGCCGATGCCCTGCTCGGCGAGGCCGGGGATCGGGAAGGTGCGGGAGACCGCGCCCATCGCGATGACGAGGTAGTCGAAGGGCAGCTCGTACGCCTCGCCCACGAGGGGGGCGATCGTGGCGACCTTGCGGTCCTGGTCGATGGTGGTGACCCGGCCGGTGAGGACTTCCGCCTTCGGCAGGACGCGCCGCAGCGGGACGACGACGTGCCGAGGCGAAATGCTGCCGGCGGCGGCTTCGGGGAGGAAGGGCTGGTAGGTCATGTACGACCGGGGGTCGACGACCGTGACGGTCGCCTCGCCGTAGCGCATCTTCTTGAGGATGCGCCGAGCTGCGTACAGGCCTACGTACCCACCGCCTACTACGAGGATCCTGGGACGCTCCGTGGTGCTCATGCCATCGAGTATCCACCCGCCTCAGGGGGGTCGCTCGTGCGCCCCTTCACAAGCATGGGTGGGGCCTCTGCTACACTGCGCGGCTCACGTGACCCAGGTCATGTCGCCACGGGGGAACCACCGCACCCCGCGGACCGTTGTCAACACCGCGTGAGCAGCCACTCCGGGCCGACGGGCCGCTGAACCAGCCTCTTGTTCCGCGCAATCGTCACGCCCCGGAAACGCTCCCGTGAGCACGCTTCCGCACCCCGTGGGCCCCCCGGAAGGGCCAACCGGACCCCGTCCGCATTCCCGAGGCCCGAATTCCTTGTGAAGAACTTCACGAACTTTCCCGACGGCGCGTCACCGAGGGGTTCTTCCGGGCCCCTCGATCGCGCTCATACGTTATCCGACCTGCTCAGCCGAGGCTACCGACGGGTAGTAAAGACTCCCTCACGGGTGGCCCGATCCGCGGGGAGGACCCCGTCACGCGACGGACCACGCGATGCCGTCGAGGATCGCGTACGAACGCGACTCGCCCCGGGCGCGTGTACACACATGCGCGTACACTGACGTCATGACCAAGGACTCCGTGACGATACGGGAAGCCCGCGCCCATCTCGCGGAGCGCATCAACCTGGCCGAGGAAGGCACCCCGACGGTCATCACTCGCAACGGCACTCCGGTGGCGGCCGTGGTACCGATCGCGGACTTCGAAGCCCTGGAAGAGGCGGCCGACGTCATGCTGGCCCGAGAGGCCGAAGCGGTCCTGGCCGAGAACGGCCCCACCGTGACCATGGCCGAATTGCTGGCAGATCTGTTCACGGAACACGGTGAAGGCGCCGCGTGAAGTACGCGTTCCGGTTCACCACGGCGGCGCAGCGGCAGCTGAGGCACATCGCTCGGCTCGACGCCATGCGCATCCTGACCGCGCTGACCGCTCTCGGCGACGACCCGTATCGCGAGGACGCCGACGTCAAGAAGCTCACCGGCCCGTCGGGGCTCTACCGGCTGCGGGTCGGAAGCTACCGGGTCGCCTACCAGATCAACGATGGCGAACTCGTCATCCTCGTCGTCAAGGTGGGCGACCGGCGGGACGTGTACCGCAACCTGTAGGCGGTCAGGCCAAAGACCATCCGATGCCGTCGAGGATGTCGTGCTCGCTGACGACGACCTCGTCCGCGCCGATGCGCTCCATGATCGCGAGCAGGACGAGGGCGCCGGCGGCGATGACGTCGACGCGGCCGGGGTGCATCGAGGGGATCGCCGCGCGTTCCGCGTGCGTCGAGGACAGCAGCCGCCCGGTGATCTCGCGGACGGTGGCGTGCGGGATCCGGGAGTGGTGGATCGCCGTGGAGTCGTACTCCGGGAGGTCCTGCGCGATCGCCGAGACCGTGGTGACCGAGCCCGCCAGGCCGACCAGGGTGCGGGCCTCGCCCAGCGGGACGGTCCGCTCGGCGAGGTCCAGCGCGGCCTCGATGTCCGCCCGGATCGCCGCGATCTGAGCGGGCGTCGGCGGGTCGGTGACGGCGCCGTCGCGCACGAGGTGCCGCTCGGTCATCCGTACGCAGCCGACGTCCACCGAGCGGGCGGCACGGACCCGGTCCTCGCCGACCACCAGCTCCGTGGAGCCGCCGCCGATGTCGACCACCAGGTACGGCTTCGCCAGGTCGTCCCGCCCCGTCAGCTCCCTGGTCGCGCCGGTGAAGGAGAACTCCGCCTCCTGGTCGCCCGTGATGACCTCCGGCTCGACCCCGAGGATGTCCAGGACCCCGCGGACGAACTCGTCGCGGTTCTCGGCGTCGCGGGAGGCGGACGTCGCCACGAAGCGCAGGCGTTCCGCGCCGTGTTCCTTGATGACGGCCGCGTACTCGCGGCAGGCCGCGAACGTGCGCTCCAGCGCCTCGGGAGCGAGCCGTCCCGTCCGGTCGACGCCCTGGCCGAGGCGGACGATGGTCATCCGGCGGTCCAGGTCGACGAGTTCACCCGTCGCCGGGTCCGCGTCCGCCACGAGCAGACGGATCGAGTTGGTACCGCAGTCGATGGCGGCGACCCTGGTCATGCGTGCGGTCTCCTGTCGTGAGGACACTTCGGAACAAGCCCGGGCCCGGAGGTTTCCAGCCCGTCCGGCGTTCGAGGACGAGGCCGTCCAGGCCGAAGCGGGGGGGAGGTCCAGCCCGTCCGGCGCTTGAGGACGAGGCCGTCCAGGCCGAAGCGGGGGTCCGGGGGCGGCAGCCCCCGGGAACGGCGCCCCCGGGGACGACGGTCAGCCCTGGGGGAGGTCGGCCTCGCCCGCGGGGACCACGCACGCGCCCTTGCGCCACCACTCGGGCAGCATGGCGATCGCCTCGTCGCCGAGGGGGTTCACGCCGGGCCCCGCGGCCAGGGAGTGCGCCACGAGCACGTGGAGGCACTTCACCCGGTCCGGCATGCCGCCCGCGCTCGGGAACCCCTCCAGGACGTCGATGGCGTCCCGGCGGGCGATGTAGTCCTCGTGGGCGGCCCGGTAGGCCGCGGCCAGCTCGGGGTCCGTGGCCAGACGGTCCGTCATCTCCTTCATGACGCCGTTCGCCTCGAGCGTCCCGATCGCGGAGGCCGCCCGCGGACACGTCAGGTAGTACGTCGTCGGGAACGGCGTGCCGTCGGGGAGGCGGGGCGCCGTCTCCACCACGTCGGGCTGACCGCAGGGACAGCGGTGCGCGATCGCGCGCAGCCCGCGCGGCGGACGGCCGAGCTGCTGCCTGAAGGCCTCGACGTCGGCGTCGGTCGGCTCGGTGCGCGGGGTGGGCGGCGGGGGCGTTTCCATGCCGTGTGTTCTGTCTTTCTGGTCAGTTACTGGGCGGAGCGGTCGGACTTGTCCACGCCGTCCCAGACGTTGGCGTACCAGGGGCGGCCAGCCGCTCCCTGGTCGGTGCGGGACTTCTTCACCGCGTCCGGGTCGATCACGATGTAGCCCGTCTCGCCCGGCATCACGTAGTGCAGCCGTTGGCGGATCTGCTGCTCGGCGTACGCGTCGTCCTGCCAGCGGGCCTTGAGGTCGCGCAGCTGCTCGACCCGCTGCCGGGCCTGCTCCTGCTCCCGCTCCAGCTCGGCGACCTCGGCGCGCTGGGACACGTACTGCCTCATCGGGTACGCGAGGGCCACGATCAGTGAGCACAGGACCAGCGCGAGCAGCGCCGCACGGCCCGTCAGGCGGGAGCGGCGGGCCTGCCGTTTGGTCTGGGAGCGGTAGACCCGGGCCGCCGTCTGCTCACCGAGCAGGCGCAGCCTGGTCGTGGTGGAGAACCGGTCCCGGTCCTTCACGGCCATGAATCCCGCCTCCCCGGCACAAGCCCGTCACGTGCGTACGTCCCCGCACACGGTACGGGACCGAGTACGGGGACGTACGTACGACGCTTCCTGCGGGTCAGCCCTTGAAGCGGGGGAACGCCGAGCGGCCGGCGTACACCGCGGCGTCGTCGAGGATCTCCTCGATGCGCAGCAGCTGGTTGTACTTGGCGACGCGGTCCGAGCGGGCCGGGGCGCCGGTCTTGATCTGGCCGCAGTTCACCGCGACGGCGAGGTCGGCGATGGTGACGTCCTCGGTCTCGCCGGAGCGGTGGGACATCATGCACTTGAAGCCGTTGCGCTGGGCCAGCTCGACGGCGTCCAGCGTCTCGGTCAGCGAGCCGATCTGGTTGACCTTGACGAGCAGGGCGTTGGCGGAGCCCTCCTCGATGCCGCGGGCCAGGCGCTCCGGGTTGGTGACGAAGAGGTCGTCGCCGACGATCTGGACCTTGTCGCCCAGCTTGTCGGTGATGACCTTCCAGCCGGCCCAGTCGTCCTCGTACAGCGGGTCCTCGATGGAGACCAGCGGGTACGCGGAGACGAGCTCCTCGTAGTACTCGGTCATCTCGGCGGCCGAGCGGGACTTGCCCTCGAACTCGTACGTGCCGTCCTTGTAGAACTCGGACGCGGCGACGTCGAGCGCGAGCGCGATCTGCTCACCGGGGACGTAACCGGCCTGCTTGATGGCCTCGATGATGAGGTCGAGCGCGGCGCGGTTGGACTCCAGGTTCGGGGCGAAGCCGCCCTCGTCGCCGAGGCCGGTGGACAGGCCCTTGGTCTTCAGCACCTTCTTGAGGGTGTGGTAGACCTCGGCGCCCCAGCGCAGCGCCTCGGAGAAGGACTCCGCGCCGATCGGCGCGATCATGAACTCCTGGATGTCGACGTTCGAGTCGGCGTGCGAGCCGCCGTTCAGGATGTTCATCATCGGGACGGGCAGCAGGTGCGCGTTCGGGCCGCCCAGGTAGCGGAACAGCGGCAGGTCGCTGGCCTCGGAGGCGGCGTGCGCGACGGCCAGGGAGACGCCGAGGATGGCGTTGGCGCCCAGCGAGCCCTTGTTGTCGGTGGCGTCCAGGTCGAACATCGCCTGGTCGATCAGGCGCTGCTCGGTGGCGTCGTAGCCGACGAGCTCCGGGCCGATCTGCTCGATGACCGCGAGGACGGCCTTCTCGACGCCCTTGCCGTGGTAGCGGTTGGGGTCACCGTCGCGCAGCTCGATGGCCTCGAAGGCACCGGTGGAGGCGCCGGACGGGACGGCGGCACGACCCGTGCTGCCGTCGTCGAGGCCGACCTCGACCTCGACGGTGGGGTTCCCTCGCGAGTCGAGGATTTCCCGGGCTACGACGACGTCGATGGACGGCACGAGCATCTCCTTCATGGGATGTGACGCGGGTACGCGGAGCCCCTCGGCCCCAACTGCACGGAGCCGCGGTCGGCTCCGCGACATGAGCCTAACCGGCTCCGGGGGATCGGCCAGCCGGTCGACCACCCCATGGACAGAACCGAGAGTAAATTGTTTCCGAACGGAACAAAAACCTGCCCCGTACAGGTGACCGCTGCGGAAGCGGTCCACGGCGCGTCCATGAAAAAACCCCGCTCCGGCGCGTACGGGGGAACACGCACCGGAGCGGGGAGCCCGTGGGGGCGGGGGCGGCCCGCACGGGGACTCCATGGTGGAGTCCCCGGATGAGGGAGGGCCGTGGTTCAGCTGTGAGCCCGTGGCCGGCCGGTGTCAGCTGAGGTGGAGCTGCTGGCCCGGGAAGATGAAGTCGGCATCGTCGATGATGTCCTTGTTCAGCTTGAACAGCTTCTGCCAGCCGCCCTTGACCTTCTTGTCCGCGGCGATCGAGCTGAGGGTGTCACCCTTGACGACCTTGTACTCGCCGTCACCCTTCTCGACCTTCCTGCCGGTCGGGGTCTCGACGGTCTTCTTGGCCGTCTCCCGCTCCGAGGAGCGCGAGGCACGCTGGTCCTGCGCCTGCGGGGCCTGCTGCTGCGGCTGGGCCGGCTGGGCCGTGCTCTGCGAGCCGGAGCCGGAGTTGGAGCCGGTGCCGGTCGACGAGCCGCCGGTCGAGGCGCCGGACAGGCCGGTGCCGCAGGTCGGCCAGGCACCCTTGCCCTGCGCGGCGAGCACCTTCTCGCCGACGGCGATCTGCTGGGACTTGGAGGCCTTGTCGGCGGTGGAGGCGTAGGCCGAGCCGCCGTAGGCGGACCAGGTGGAGGCGGAGAACTGCAGGCCGCCGTAGTAACCGTTGCCGGTGTTGATCGACCAGTTGCCGCCGGACTCGCACTGGGCGACGGCGTCCCACTCGGAGGTGGTGGCGGCGGAGGCGCTGCCGGCCGCCATCAGCGGAGCGGCGATGGCGACACCGGTGACACCGGCGAGCGCGGCGACACGGGTGGCCTTGGACGGGCGGCGGTGCTTGCCCTTGTTGTTGAGCAGCATGAAGTGATCCCCTCACCGACGCCTGCGAGGTGAGCTGTCGGGTTCGGGCGGGTGAGTGCCCGGTCGTCCGCCTCTGGCGTCCGACTCCACCCCAAGCCGTTCCCGGGTGTCTCTCGACTCCCGGGCCCGGCGCTTACCTTGGGTCCCCCGCTCCTGCCTACGGCGCTTGCGCGACGACTGTTCCCGGCCGGCCACTGGCAGGATTCGGCGTTGCGACCGTCGGGGCCCGCTGTAGCGAGCGATCACGACCGTAGACACGCGGCCGCCGGAATTTCAAAGATGATCAGGGTTTCTGAGACCCATGTCTCACTCTGTCAAACCGGACATTGCGGTGCGAAATATGACGCGAACTGGCGCTGTTTTGTACCTGATTCGCCATCTGACGCCCGCTTAGTCTCCTGCGACCTCAAGGCTCTGACCGGGGAGGATGACGTCCGGGTCGGCGCCGACCGTCTTCTCGTTCTCCGTGTAGAGCTCGTTCCATCCGCCCTGCACGGCAAGGGAGTCGGCGATGCTCGTGAGACTGTCGCCGAGGCGGACGGTGTACGAGCCCTCCGCGGCGTCGCGGGGAGCGGCGGAGCCGCGCGAGGCGTGACGGCCGGAGGAGGTCTCTTCGCCTCCGGCGGACGCGTCGGCGTCCGTACCGGCGTCGGCACTGGCGCCGCGGTGCCGACCGGTGCCGGTGCCCTCGCTCCCGGTCGCGGCGGTGGCGTCCGAAGAGTCCGCGGTCCGACCCGACTTGTCCGAGTCGTCAGCCTTTGCCTTCCCGGTGTCCTTGCCGCCGTCCTTGCTGCCGGTCTCCGGGGAGGCGGTGGCATCCTCCTTGGCCTTCGACGGCGTCCCGGACTTCGCCGCCTTGCCGGACGCGGCCGGCGAGGGCTTGGCGGTGGAGCCGCCGGTCGACAAGCCGCCCGAAACGGGCGAGTCGCTCGACGGGGACGAATCGGGTGAGGGGGAGGCCGACGATGCGGAGGAGTCCTCGGCGACGCCGGTGTCGACCTCGACGGACGCCGAGTTCTTGCTGAGGCCCGACAGCGGTCCGCAGGTGGGCCAGGCGGCCAGGCCCTGCCCGTCGAGAACCTTCTCGGCGACGGCTATCTGCTGCGAGCGGCTGGCCTCGTCGGGGCTCGGCGCGTACGCGAGGCCGCCGTACTTCTCCCAGTTCTCCTGGGTCATCTGCAGGCCGCCGTAGTAGCCGTTGGCGTTGTCGGCACTCCACGAACCGCCGCTCTCGCACTCCGCGACCCGGTCCCAGGTGGTGCCGTCCGCGGCACTCGCACCGGTGGCACCGAGCAACGGGATCGCGATGGCCGATCCGGTGACTCCTGCCGCGACGATGAGCGCCGGAGCCTGGCGGGGGCGACGGTGACGACCGTTCCCGGAGAGCATGCGGTGGCCTTTCGAAGACAGCGATGACAGGCGCGACGGAAGATCCATCGCGTTGATGCGTGAACGTATCGGCAGTCGAACACTTGTCACAAGTCGATGCAGCGCAGATCACGTGAAGATCACAGTATTGACGGTGCGTCATGTTTGACGGGTCCGCGCCCGCGTACCACCGGGCGTGAACTCCACCGGTGTGCGCCTGTTGCGAGCGCAATGCGCCCCTCCGTCGCGGGCCCGCCGAGGGTCCGCCGGCATTGCCTACCGCGAAGGGGTGAACTCCACCGGGAGGGTCCGCAGTCCGCGCATGATGAGACCGCCGCGCCAGCGCAGGTCCGCCGGATCGCCCGCGAGGCGCAGGTCCGGCAGGCGGGTGAGGAGCGTCGCGAGGGCGGTCTGTCCCTCCAGCCGGGCGAGGGGCGCGCCGAGGCAGTAGTGGATGCCGTGCCCGTATCCGAGGTGCTGGTTGTCGCGCCGGGAGAGGTCCAGCGTGTCCGGCTGCCCGAAGCGCTCGGGGTCGCGGTCGGCCGCCGCGAGCACGACCAGGACGGGGTCGCCCGCGGCGATGTCCTGACCGCCGATCCGGACGGCCTCGGTCGCGAACCGCCAGGTGGCGAGCTCCACGGGCCCGTCGAACCGGAGGAGTTCCTCGACACCGGTCTCCAGCAGCGCGGTCTCCTTCGCGGCGAGGGAGGTCTGCAGCCGCTGCCGCTGCTCGGGGTGGGTGAGGAGGGCGTAGGTCCCGTTGCCGATGAGATTCACGGTCGTCTCGAAGCCGGCGAAGAGCAGGATGAAGGCCATCGCCGCGGCCTCGTTCTCGGTGAGGTGCTCACCGTGGTCGGAGGCGCGGATCAGCCCGGAGATGAGGTCCTCGCCCGGTCCGGGGCGGTCCGGGAGTGCGGCCCGTTTCCGGTGGATCAGCTCGGCGAGGTAGCCGCGCATCCTCTTCACGGACCGGGCGACCCCGCCCCGAGGCCCGCCTCCGTGCCGGATCATCATCCCGGCCCAGTCCCGGAAGTCGTCCTGGTCCTCGCGGGGAACGCCGAGGAGGTCGCAGATGGCGTAGATGGGGAGCGGGAAGGCGAAGTCGTGGATGAGGTCGGCGCTGCCCCGCTCCGCGAACTGGTCGATGAGGTGGTCGGTGAGTTCCTGGACCCGCGGCGCGAACTCCGCCACCCGCCGGGGCGTGAACGCCTTGCTGACCAGCCGGCGCAGCCGCGTGTGGTCCGGCGGGTCGATGTTGAGGAGATGCGTCATCAGCTCGGCCTTGCGCTCGCCCGGAATGCCGGTCTTCCCCTTGGCGTGCGCCGGCTCGTCGTGGTGCGCCGGGTTCTTGCTGAGCCGGCCGTCCGCGAGAGCCTGCCTCGCGTCCGCGTACCGGGTGACCAGCCAGGCCTCCACACCGCTCGGCAGCCGCGTCCGGTGCACGGGCGCGTGCTCACGGAGCCAGGCGTACGCGGGGTAGGGGTCGGTGGCGAACTCCCAGGTGAAGAGCTCGGGGGCCGGGTCGGGAGCGCTGCCGTCCGGGGTGCCGCTCGCGGGCACGGGACCGGTGGGGGTGGCGCTCCGGTCGGCGGGGTGTGCGGGATTGTCGGTCACACGTCGACGGTATCCGGGGCGGCGGGAGGGGCGACGGGGTGCCGGGCGGCTGCT
>NZ_JBWKDS010000004.1:20705-87517 GCF_056435845.1 Streptomyces sp. NPDC043867
CTGGGACTCTCCGGAGGCGGCCCTGGCGCCGGGAGCGGCCGGGGTCCAGGAGACGGCCGACGTCCGGGAGACGGCCGGGGGTCCGGGAGGCGGCCGGGGTGCCGGGAGGCGGCTGGGGCTGCCCGGGAGGCGGCCGGGGTGCCGGGCGGCTGCTGGGACTCTCCGGAGGCGGCCCTGGCGCCGGGAGCGGCCGGGGTCCAGGAGACGGCCGACGTCCGGGAGACGGCCGGGGGTCCGGGAGGCGGCCGACGTCCGGGAGACGGCCGGGGGTCCGGGAGGCGGCCGACGTCCGGGAGACGGCCGGGGGTCCGGGAGGCGGCCGGGGTGCCGGGCGGCTGCTGGGACTCTCCGGAGGCGGGCCCTGGTGCCGGGAGCGGCCGGGGTCCGGGAGGCGGCCCGAGGTCCAGGAGGCGGCCGGGGTGCCGGGGAGCGGCTGAGGCTGTCCGGGAGGCGGCCGGGGTGCCGGGGAGCGGCTGAGGCTGTCCGGGAGGCGGCCGGTACCGCCTCACCTTCCCGCAACTTTCGGCTACCAAGCCGAAACATGGCTGTCCGGGAAGCGGCCCTGGCGCCGGGAGCGGCCGGGGTCCAGGAGGCGGCCCGGGGTCCGGGAGGCGGCCCGGGGTACCGGGAGGCGGCCCGGGGTCCAGGAGGCTCCCGGGGTCCGGGAGACGGCCGAGGTGCCGGGGAGCGGCCGGGGGGTCCAGGAGGCCGCCGGGGTGCCGGGAGGCGAAGAGCGGATGGCTTCGCGGGTGGCGGGCGGAGGACCGCCCGCAGGACGCTTCGCCCCGGACTGTCCGCAAATCGGCCGTCACTTGACTTGGCGGATCGGGAACTCCCTACATTCCGCCCGTGGACCCCGAAATGCTCAGATCCAGCTTCGCGGTCGTCGAGAGACGGGCCGAGTTCGCGGTCAAGTACTTCTACTCTCACCTGTTCCGTCACCATCCGGACGTTCGCGAGCTGTTCCCGCTGGACTTCCCGGAGGACATGGAGCGGCAGCGGGACCGGCTGTTCGCGGCGCTCACCCATGTCGTGGGGCGGCTGGAGGACCCGGCGCTCGCGGCATACCTGGGCGAGCTCGGACGGGACCACCGGAAGTACCTGGCTCAGCCGCGGCACTACGCGGCCGTGGGGACGAGCCTGATCGCCGCGTTCGCCGCCGTCGCGGGACCGGCCTGGAACGCGGAGGTCGAGAAGGCCTGGGGCGAGGCGTACGAGACGATCGCGGACGCGATGCTCCGGGGCGCCTCGCGGGCCGAGGACGACGGCGAGCCGCCGTGGTGGGACGCCGAGGTCCTCGCCCGCCGGCGCTTCGGTCAGGACGTCGTCGTGCTGACCCTGCGGCCGGCCCGGCCGCTGGCCCATCTCCCGGGCCAGTACGTCAGCGTCAGCGTCCCCTACTTACCGGGCATATGGCGTCCCTACTCGGTCGGCAACGCACCCCGGCCCGACCACACCCTCGACCTCCACGTCAGCCGCGTCGAGGAGGGGCTGCTGTCCACGGCCCTGGTGCGGCGGACCCGGGAGGGGAACCTGCTCCGGCTCGGCGCACCGAGCGGCGGGCTCACCCTGCGGCCCCCGGAGGACCGGCCCGTCACCTTCATCGCCGCCGGGACCGGCTGGGCGCCCGTCAAGGCGCTTCTGGAACAGCTGGTGCGGCTCGAACAGACCGAGCACACCGGGCACACCGAACGAACCGGGCGGATCGCGCAGGCCGCGTCCGCGGGCCGGGACGGGGCGCCCTACGACTCCCGGCTCTTCGTCGTCGCCCGCGATCTCGCCCACGTCTACGACCGCTCCGCCATCGAGGAGTTGCGGGCACGACTCCCCCGGCTGGCCGTCACCTTCATCACGCCCGCGCCCGGCCGGCCCAGGGCGCAGGCCACCGAGCGGCTGCTCACGGCCCTCGGCAACCGGGCCAACTGGGCCCAGCACGACGTCTATCTCGCCGGACCGGCCCAGCTCGTCGAAGAGGTCGGCGACGCGCTTCCCGCGCTCGGCACCGCGCCCGAGCGGATCTTCCACGATCTCCTGCCTTCCGCCGGGGAGTGCGGCATCCGGCCGTCGGGCCCCGCCGAGTGGTTCCTGGCCCGGCACCGGCCGAGCTGGCACAACCCGGCGAGCCGCGAGCCCGGCCACTGACCGGCCACGACACCCAGGGACGACACCCCGGTCGACCGGACACGGGCACGGCACTCAGCCCTCGGCCGTGCCCCCGGCTTCCGCCGCCTCCGCCGCTTCCGCCGCCTCCGTCGCCTCCGTCGCCCGGATCGCGTCCCGGTAGGTCCGCGCCGCCGCCCGCAGGGCCGTCTCCGGGTCGACGCCCGCCGCCTCCGCGCGGGCGGCGGCGGCCAGCAGCTCGTAGCCGACGCCCTCCCCCCGGGGCATCGGGACGTCGAGTCCGGCCGTGCGGACGCGTGCGGCGAGCTTCGCCGCCAGGGCCAGGCCCGGCTGCCCGAGGGGGATGCCCTCCGTCACGGACGTCCGACGCTTCTCCTGCGCCTTCGTCCGCAGCCAGTGCTCCTTGACCTCCTCGGGGGTCGAGGCGCTCTCGTCGCCGAAGACGTGGGGGTGGCGGTGGATGAGCTTGGTGACGATGCCGCCCGCCACGTCGTCGATCGAGAAGGGCTCGGTGCCGTCCTCGGGGCGTCCCTCCTCGGCGATCCGCGCGTGGAAGACGACCTGGAGCAGCACGTCGCCGAGTTCCTCCCGCAGCTCGTCCCGGTCGCCCTCCTCGATGGCCTCCACCAGCTCGTACGCCTCCTCGAGGCCGTACTTCGCCAGGCCCTCGTGGGTCTGCCGGGACGACCAGGGGCACTCGACGCGGATACGGTCCATGACCTGGACGAGGTCGAGGAGGCGGGCGCCGGGAAGGTCGTACGACGCGGGGAGCAGCTCCAGCTCCGGCATCTGTATGCGGCCGGATCCGGCGAGCCGGGCGAGTCCGTCGGTCAGCCGCGGCTCGCCCTCGCCGGTGGCGACGACGACCACCGTGCGGCCGCCGGAGCACTGGTCGAGCAGGTCCTCGGCGGCCGGGGATGCCTCGTCGACCGTGATGCCCGCCTCGCGCAGGTACGGCAGCTGCGGGTGGGCGCCGTCCGCGCACAGGACCCGGTCGGCCGCGTGCAGCGCCTGCCAGGCGGGCCAGGACAGCAGCCCGGGGGCGACGCGGTGGCTGGTGGTGAGCAGGACGATACGGCCGGACGCCGGGGCGGCCCCCTCGGGCACGGGGGTGTCACGGCCGGGTGCGCCGGCACCGGAGCGGTGCGCGTTCGGGTCGCCGTCGAGGCTGATTGCGTTCACCCCTCGAACGTAACCCACCGGGCCGGCGCCCCCGCCGGTTGTCCACAGGTCACCGGACGGCCGCCGTGACCGTGGGCAAACGGCTGAACCGTTTGTCCACAGCCTGGCGAGCCGGTGTCCGCACAGACCTACGCGGGCTTCCCGGCCGCCGCCGTGACCTCGCGCAGCCACGGGGTCTTCGCGTCGACGCGGCTGCTCTTCTCGACGTCCCAGGTGCCGTAGCGCGGGTTCAGGTCGACGTGGAGCTTCCTGGAGGCGTCGGACAGGGCCTTCCAGAACGTGGCCTTGCCCGCCTCGGTGTTCATGTCGGCGCCGAGCGCGGTGGCGAGCTTCTGCGCCTCGATCTCGGTGCGGAGGCTGTCGTCGAGGCGCTGGGGGGCCACGCCGTACTGCTGGAGCCAGGCCGTCTCCAGCGCCTTGGCGCCGCCCGCCTGCCGCTCCAGTCCCGCCCGCATCTGCTGGGTGTCCTTGCGGCTGACGCTCACGCCCGCGTCCTTCGCCGCCCGCGCCAGGACCCGGTCCAGGACCAGGCTGTGCAGGGTGTCGCGGGCCAGGCTGCCGGTCTTGGCGATCGCCTGCTCGTACTGCGCGTCGTCCTTGGTGGCGGCGCGCTGTGCCACGCGTACCTCGTGCACCCGGTTCTCCAGCTGGCCGACCGTGATCCGCCGGCCGTCCACGACGGCCGCGGCGCCGGGGTGCGCGTCGCTTCCGCAGGCGGTGAGAAGAGGAGCCGCGGCGATGAGCGCGGCGGAGACAACGAGCGCGGAACGACGGCGGCGGTGCAAGGGGGCCTCCCGAGGAGATGGTGAAGACAGGTGCGACACGCGGCGTCTCGTCGAGGGTGGTGGCCGGGCGACGGGCGGGGCGCACAAGGTCTTGCGGTGATCGATGTTAGGCAGTGGCTCAGCTCTCGGCCACCCATTCGACCAACGATTCGCGAGGACTTCGGGCACCCCCTGAGCACCGGCACGTACGCCCGCCGGCCGACGGGCAGGCCCACGGACCGCCGGGAGGGCGCCTCGGTCAGCCGCGGACCTGCCCCAGCCACTGCAGCGTCCGGCGGATCTCGGCCGCCATCGGATGCCCGGGCCCCCGCAGCCGTTCCACGTCGTGCAGCAGCCGGGCCAGCGTGTCGTGGGCGGCGGGGCGGTCACCGAGCGCGAGCAGCAAGTGCCCGATGCGGCGGCGCACTTCGAGGGAGAGCTCGGGATCGCCCGCGACGTACTGGTTCTCGTAGTACGGGAGCAGGGCGCGGTACTCCGCGAGCGCGGCGGCGGGTTCGCCGAGCTGTTCCAGGCACTGGGCGGCCTCGTAGCGGAAGCGCAGCGACTGGGTGTCGGCCTGTCCGGCCTCCGCGGCCCGCTCGTCGGCGAGGCGGCGCAGCTCGGGCAGGGCGCGCCGGTACTGGCCGTCGTCCATGAGGGTGGCCGCGTACTGCTTGCGCAGGGTGCGTACGACGGGTGAGTGCTCGCCGTGCTGGGCGGCGGCGGCCGGGAGGATCGCGCCGAGGATGTCGACGGCCTGGGTGATGCGGCCCTCGCCGAGCAGCCGCTTGACCTCGTCGACGGCGCCGGCGACGTCGGGCTTCTCGGCTGCGGGGGTGGACGCCGTCACGGTCGGCTGGGGCGCCGGGATGCGGGCGCGGTCAGGCCAGGGGGCGTGCGGACGCAGGAAGGGGCGCGTGGGGTCGAGCGGGGCACCAGAGGGCATGCCGCGCGCGGGCAGCAGCGGAAGCAGCTGCTCGTACGTCTCCTGTGCGGAGTCCGGGCGGTGCTGCGGGTCCTTGGCGAGCAGGCGCAGCACCAGGCGCTCCAGGGCCTCGGGGACCTCGGGCCGCAGCCGGCGCACGGGGAGGGGCGGTTCGTAGAGGTGGCGGTGCAGGACGCCGAGGGCGGTGGACCCCGAGAACGGCACGTCCCCGCTGAGGAGTTCGTGCAGCAGCACGCCGAGCGCGTACAGGTCGGTGTAGGGGCCGACCGCGCCGCCCATCGCCTGCTCGGGGGCCATGTAGGCGGGGCTGCCGATGGGCGAACCGGTGTGGGTGAGCCGGGTGGTGTCGGTGTCCATCACGGAGGCCACGCCGAGGTCGAGGACGGTGACCGTGCCGTCCTGCTTGACCATCACGTTCCGCGGTTTCAGGTCGCGGTGGACGATCGGCACGGCGTGCACGGCGGAGAGCACCGCGCACAGCTGCGCCGCGACCGCGACCGCCCACGGCCACGGGTAGGGGTCGTGTTCGGCGAGGTGGTCGGAGAGGTCGGCGCCGTCGACGTACTGCATGACGAGGAACAGTTCCTCGCCCTCGCTGCCCGCGTCGTGGACGGTGACCAGGCCCGGGTGGTCGACCTGGGCGGTGACCCGGCACTCGCGCACGAAGCGGCGGCGCAGTTCGTCGGCCTCCTGGCCCGCGACCTTGTCGGGGCGCAGCAGCTTGACGGCGACGCGCCGGTCCAGGCGCTGGTCGTAGGCCGTCCAGACCTGGCCCATGCCGCCCTGCCCGATCAGCGTGGACAGTTCGTAGCGGTCGCCGACCACGCGCCCCGTCGCCACGCTCATCTGCCGTCCTCGTGGGTGCCGTCGTGCTTGCGCAGGTAGTCGCTGAGTTCGTCGAGTTCGGCACGGACCTGGTCGATGCGGGCGGGCGCGGGACGCGTGGGCGGCTGCGCCGGCCGGGCGGGCGGCTGCGGCACGGGAGTCCCGGGGACGGGGGTGTGCGGCAGGGGGGCCTGGGGCACGGGGGTCGGCTGGTGCGCGACGGTGTACGGCGACGCGGGCTGCGGGTAGCCGTAGTGCGGGGTGTGGGGCTGCGGCGGCAGGTACCCGACGGGGCTCAGCCGCTGGTGGTGCCGGATGTCGGCGAACAGGAACCAGGCGGTGCAGGCGGCGGCGTTGAGCAGCAGGATGATCATGCCGGTGTTGCCGTTCGGGCTGCTGAAGTCGTCGGTGTGGTCGGTGCTGAGGAACGCGAAGCTGATGCCGAGGACCACGAGGGACCCCACGAACATCCACCAGTGCGCGGCGCGGCGGGTGACGATCGCGACCCGCAGGGGCGAGACCCACGCCAGGAACCCGATCGTCAGCAGGGGCACTGCCGCGAAGATGATGCGCAGCACGACCAGCGTCCCGGTCGAGGGTCGCTTCGGCGGAGGCGGCGCGTAGCCGTGGCCGTGCATGGCTGCTCCTGAATGCCTGGTGGGGCGGACGGGTGAGCTGGAAGTCCGAGCGTATAGGCCGACAAGCACTACCGGTCCCGGGTTGTACCGAACCGTTGTCGTGCTGATCACTTCGCCCGCCTCACGGGGACTCGGGCGCGACCGTCCCGTCCGTCAGCCCGTCGTACATGCCCCGCACGAGTTGCTCGCCCAGGCGGCCCGCGAGCCTGAGGGCGCCCTCGAACTCGGCGAGTGCCCGGAACCGTTCGCCGTAGCGGCGCTGCTGGTCGAACGGCAGCCGGGGCAGCTGGAGGCGGCGCACGTCGAGCCGGGTGGCGGTGGACGCGTAGCTGCTGGCCTGCCGGGTGTTGGCGGTGCCGCGCAGGAACCCGGCCAGGAACCACGGGTCGAGCGCGGCCGGGTCGGGGCGCAGCAGCGTGAGATTGCGCCCGAGGGCGGCTCCGGCGGTCTCCTCGTCGATCACGCGCGCGACCGCGCCGCCGCCGAGCACGGGGACGACGACGTCACCCGCCGCCACCAGCACGGCTTCCTCCTGCCCCTCGGGTAGGACACCGGAGGGGGCGGTCCCGGCGACGACGTCGTGGTCGGTGAGCACGGGCACGCGCGCGGGGGCACTGCTTCCGCCGGTGCGCAGCAACAGGGCGCCGCCGCGGGCCAGTTCGCCGACGGTGGTGAGCGGCCAGCGCGCCGGGTCCGCGTCGGCGTCGGGCCGCGGGGCGAGGTCGGCGGTGAGCCGGAGGGTCTCGCCGAGGCGTTCGCGTACCGTCGCGAGCCGCTCGGCGCCCCCGGCCTCGGCGGGCGGCGGCAGATGACGGGCGGGGGCCAGGTCCACGTCGTCGTCGAGGAGGTCGATGACGGGGACGGAGCGGCTGAGTCCGGGGCGCTCGGGTGCCGTGCCGGTGCGTTCGAAGGGCCGCCAGGCGTCGAGGACGGCGGTGCGCACGGTCTGCCAGTCGAAGCCGGCCCGGCCGCCTCCGGTCTCCCGGACCCGCTCGGCCGCGGAGCCGGCTCCCTCGGCGTGCGCGGCGGTGTCGGCGAGCAGCACCTCGGGGTGGGCGGGCGCCTTCCCGGGGCGGCGCAGCACCCACAGGTGCAGCGGGATGCTGTACGGGGGTGCCGCGCCGGCCGGCAGTGCGATCACCGCGCGCAGGGCTCCCCGGCGCAGCAGGTCGGCGCGGATCCGGCGGCCGGAGCGGCGGGATGCGACGGCGGGCGGCATGAGGAGGACGGCGGTGCCACCCTCCCCGAGGCGGGCGAGCGCGTGCTGGACCCAGGCCAGTTCCGACTCGGTGCGGGCCGGGAAGCCGTACTCCCAGCGGGCGTCGTAGGCGAGTTCGTCGTGGCCCCAGTTGCGTTCGTTGAACGGCGGGTGGCACAGCACGACGTCGGCGCGCAGCGTCTGGTGGGCGTCCGCGCGCAGGCTGTCGTCGGCGGCGGTGCGGACGGTGGCCTGGGTGTGCAGGGCGAGGCGGATGGCGCTCAGCGCGGCGAGTTCGGGGGCGCTGTCCTGGCCGTACAGCCGCTGGCCGGGTGCCGGCGCGACGGCGCGCAGGAGGGCGCCGGTGCCGCAGGCCGGGTCCAGCACGGTCCGGGCGGGGCCGGCGAGTTCGGCCATGAGTGCGGCGAGGTCGCCGGGCGTGAGCGTGTACTGCCTCGGGTTGGCGTCGAGGTGCCGCCCGAGCAGGAACTCGTACGTCTGCCGGGCGCCCAGCTCGGCCGCGAGCTCGGCGGCGCCGCGCAGGAGGGGCGCCGACGGGAGGAGTTCGGCGGTGGACGGGGTGGGCACGGCGCGTGCGCGGGCGGTGCCGAAGCGCGGGGTGAGCACCTGTTCGAGCGCGGCGGGGAGCTGCTCGGCGAGGCGTTCGTCGGAGGTGGCGCCGAGTTCGAGCCACACCGGGGGGCGGTCGTGGATGAGCAGGAGGGCGCACCCCGTGTGCACCAGGGCGGTGACCGGGCCTCCGGGGTGGCCCGCGAGGTGCTGCCACACGCGCTCCCGCAGCGGGACCTCGGCGAGTTTGCCCTGGGCGCGCAGCCACTCCTCGACCTCGGCCAGCGCGAAGGAGGGGCTGGTCTCGGTGCCGCCGACCGGCCTGGGGAAGTCGGCATGGCGGCGGCGCCAGTTGCTGACGGCCGCACGGCCGACCCCGGCGAGCCGCGCGATACCGGCGGCGGTCACCTCTGTCCCGTTCTCCTGCACCCGCCCGGCTCCCCTCTACCTGGTGTGTGGCGTCGAGCATACCGACGTATGCAAGATCTACCGGTTCACGATCGTGTACACAAGGGTCGCCGTTAACCGTGTTGACTCGGTTCACAACCTCTGCTGTGATTGACCTATGCACGGTCCGCCGTCGCGGTGCTCCCACGCAGCGCGTCAGGCCGGTTCCGACGTCACCCATGCCGTCTCACTCTGAGGAACTCCCATGCGCCGAACCGCACTTGCCGCTCTCTGCCTCGCCGCCGCGGCCACCGTCAGCCTCACCGGCTGCGGCGAGGACAAGGCGGACGGCCCCTTCGCCGGACTCTCCGGTGGCGAGATAGCCGACCGGGCCGTGAAGGCGACGAAGGGCGCCACGTCGCTCCGCATGAAGGGGGACGTCGCCGACGACGAGAGCGGCGGCACCATCCGGATCGACATCGCGCTGGACAGGAAGGGCAACTGCGCCGGCACGATGAGCGCCGGCGGGGAGGGCAAGGCCGACCTCATCAAGACCGGCGACACCCTCTACATGCGGTACGACGAGACCTTCCTGCGCGAGCAGAGCAAGGGCGACCCGAAGGACGAGACCGACAGCGTCGTCGCGATGATGGCGGGCAAGTGGACCAAGATGTCCGCGGCCGGCGGGGACGCCAAGGAGATCGAGAGCCTCTGCGACCTCGACACGGTGCTCTCCGAGGCCGGTGATGTGAACTCCGACGCCACCCGGGGCAGGACGTCGTCCGTCGACGGCACTCCGGCGATCGTCCTGCACGAGAACGACGGCAAGGACCGCGCCACCCTCTACGTGGCGACCGAGGGCAAGCCCTACCTGCTGAAGATCGACAGCAAGTCCGCAAAGGACCCGGGCACGCTGACCTTCAGCGACTACGACAAGCCGGTCCCCGCCGAGGCCCCCAAGGGCAAGGTCATGGACCTGGACAAGATGGGCTGAGCGCCCGCCCGCCGGACGCCGGACGGGAGGGTCACCCTGGTCACCCCAGGACGGCCGGCCGATGACCGCACCGCGGGCGGTCAGCCCGCGTGGAAGCGCTCCGGTGCCCGCGTGGGACTGCCGCCCGCGGGGAGTTTCTGGCCGGGACAGCCCGACAGGACCCGCTTCATGGCGGCCTTCTCGGCGCCGGTGACCCAGAGCCCGTACTTCTTCTTCACGGCCACCTGGGCGGCGACATACGTGCAGCGGTAACGCTTGTTCGGCGGGAGCCAGGTCGCCGTGTCGCCGTCCCCCTTGCTGCGGTTGCGCCCGGCGTCGACGGCGAGGAGGTTGAGCGGGCCGTTGGCCAGGGCGATGCGCTTGCTCGCGTCCCACTGCTGGGCGCCCTTCTGCCAGGCGTCGGAGAGCGCGACCAGGTGATCTATGTCCACCTGGCTCCGTCCGCGCGCGAACGTCACCTCCTTGCCGGTGTACGGATCCGGGTCGAGCGTCCCCGAGGACACCTTGCACGTGCCGTCGCTGAACTTCACGTCCTTCAGGTCCCGTTTGAGGATGTCGTCCCGGGTGTCGCAGCGGTTGGAGTCCGTGTCGGCCCAGGCCGTGCCGAACCGCTCCCGGTCGAACCCGGTCCTGGGCGCGCGTCCCTTCACGGTCAGCGAGTCCACGGCGGTGAGGGCGGCACCGCCGGCCGCCGTGTCCTCGGGCCCCGCGACGCCCGTCGTCTGCTCCTTGCAGCCGCTGACGGCGAACAGCACCAGAACAGCGGCGGTCACCCCACCCCTCAGACGTACCACGACGCCCCTCCCCTTGCCCTCCGGTACCGCCTGGAGCAGGCGGTTCTCCCAGCAGACACCGTAGCGGCCACGGAGTCCCGGCCCTATCCCACCCGAACGGGCAATCACCGCATGCCGGGCGTATCATCGAGGGTGAGTCACCTCTGGAAGGAGCTCTGGATGGGCATCTTCGACAGGTTCAAGAGCCACACGCGGGACAAGAGTCCGGAGATGTCGGACGCTGCGGAGCGGGAAATCAACAAGCGGACCGACGACAAGTACACGGACCAGGTCGACAAGGCCCAGCAACAGGCCGAGGACCGCATGCGGATGCATCGCGACAACCCCGACCGGCCGTAGCCCGCCGCACCACCCGTACCCCCGCACTTCCCACTGCCCGCGCGGACGGCCCCTACGGACCACTGCGGAGCAACACGTCAGTGCGCGGGGCGGCACGGCAGTGCGCGGGGCGGCACGGCACTGAAACGGTCGCCCTGTCACAGCACGCGCCCGACGTCACGCGGAAACCGCGATGCACGCCGCCCGCCGCCCCATGACGCACCGGTGCACGGACGTAACCACCGTGACCCCAGAGGCCGTCCGGGAGATCCCCTCCCCCGGGCGGCCTCGCGGCACGCAGGGTGCGAGGCGCTTCACCGCGCGGTGCGAGGCGCCTTGTCGTGCCCGCGGTGTGGGCGGCCGACGTCAGGCCTTTCCGATGCCCAGCGTCGTCTCCGACGGCAGGAGTCCCGAACCGATCACCGCGACCCAGAACTCGCCGAGCAGCTCGACGAGGCGGCCCATGGCGTCCGGACCGAGCGACTGCCAGGGCGCGGCGGCCAGTTCGTCCGTGTGCCGCTCCACCCGGCGGCGCAGCTCCCGGCCGGCCTCCGTGGCGGTGCCGTCCTCGGCGACGAGGCCGCGGTCCGCGAGCCGCCGGTGCGCGGCGGTCCACTCCTCGGCGCTCCAGCCGCGGCTGTCGAACCGCTCCCTGGAGGCCGCGCCTGTCGCCGCGAACGACACGAGCGACTCGACCGGGTCCAGGCCGGCGACGAGGAGCGCCGCCACATGTCCGTCACCGCGGTGCTCGCGCAGGAGGGTCGCCGCGTGCCACAGCTGCAGGGGCGGGGTGTCCGGCCAGGCCAACTCCGCGTTTGCCGCGGCCAGCGGACGGCCCGCGGTGTTCGCGGCCTCGGCCGCGCGGCGGGCGAGGGCGGCGGCCTCGGCCAGCTCGGGACTCGCGGCGCGGTCCCCGAATATCGCGCCGTAGGCCCGGCCGACGGCCCGCTCACGCGCCGCCAGTACGGCTTCCGGATCCGCCTTGCCCCACGCCGGATCGACGTACCGCGCGACCATGCGCGGGCTGAAGCTGTAGAACGCCGACGTGACGCGCTCGCTGCTGACGGCTCCCAACGGGGCGGCGCGGAACGGGAAGTAGCTCGGCCAGCGCTCCCCGGTCCCGAAGCCGAGCGCGGCCGCCTCCTCGAAGGCCTCCGGCGCGTAGTACAGAACGGCGTGCAGGGGCTCCAGCAGATGCCACAGCTGACGCACCCGGCCGAGCTCCACCTCGCCGCCCCGCCTCGGCCCCCCGGCCGTGGACCCACCGACCGCACGTGTCTCGCTGACGCTTTCCGGCATGGCGTGACTCCTCGTCGCGTCCCACTCACTCCACAACTTGACACTGACAAGATTGCCCGGACCCGCAGAACTTGTCAATGCCTAGATTCTGCGTACGCTGCTGCCCATGACCAGCACCGAGTCCGACGACCGCGGCCGCTACCACCACGGCGACCTGCGGCGCGCGATCCTGAGCGCCGCGCTGGACGTCATCGCGGCCGACGGCCCCTCCGCGCTGAGCCTGCGTGACCTGGCGCGCCGGGCGGGCGTCTCGCACGCGGCCCCCGCCCACCACTTCAAGGACCGCACCGGCCTGCTCACCTCGATCGCCGCCGAGGGTTTCGGGCTGCTGTCGGGCGCGCTCGCGGAGGCCGCCGACCTCCGGGACGCCGGCGTCCGCTACGTACGCTTCGCGCGCGAACACCCCGCGCACTTCCAGGTGATGTTCACCCCCGGCCTGCTGCGCGACGACGACCTGGAGCTGACAACGGCCCGGGCGCTGGCCGGGGAGCGCCTGCGCGCCGCGGTCACCGCCGTGCCGAGCGAGGGGCGGGGCACCGACGCCCGGCTCGCCGGGGTCGCAGCCTGGTCGCTGGCGCACGGTTACGCCACGCTGCTCCTCGGCCACAACCTGGACGGTCCGGTCGGTGACCGGGACCCCGAGGAGGTCTTCCGCACCCTGACGGGGCTGCTGTTCCGGTCCGGCTGACCGACAGCGCCCCGCCCCCGGGAAAGGGGCGGGGCGCCAAGTGGGGCCGGAGTTACGGGGGGTTGCGGGCGCCCGGCATTCGGGGCGCCCGGGCGGAGCCTACGAGCCGAGGATCGTCGTCAGGAATTCGCCGGTCCAGCCGAGCAGATCCCTGCCGACCAGCGGCTTGCCGCCCACCTTCGCCGTCTTCGGGCGGGGCACGAGAAGCTGGTGGGCGGTCGGCTTGATGACCGTGCCCGGGTGGAGACGCTTGAGGCGCAGTTCCTGCGACTCGCGCAACTCCACCGGCGCGAAACGGATGTTCGTCCCCTGGAGGACGATCTCGCCGACGCCGCACGCGCGCGCGAGCATCCGCAGGCCCGCGACCAGCAGCAGGTTCTCCACCGGCTCGGGCAACTTGCCGTAGCGGTCGACGAGTTCCTCACGGACCGCCTTGATGTCCTCCTCCGTGTTCGCGGAGGCGATGGCGCGGTACGCCTGCAGGCGGAGCCGCTCGCCGGGCGCGTAGTCGTGCGGGACGTGCGCGTCGACCGGGACCTCGATCCTGACCTCCAGCGGGGGCTCCTCCTCCACTCCGCCTTCGAGAGCGGCGCGGTAGTCCGCCACCGCCTCGCCCACCATGCGGATGTACAGGTCGAAGCCGACGCCCGCGATGTGGCCCGACTGCTCGCCGCCGAGGAGGTTTCCGGCGCCCCGGATCTCCAGGTCCTTCATCGCCACGTACATGCCCGCGCCCATCTCCGTGTGCTGGGCGATGGTGGCGAGGCGCTCGTGCGCGGTCTCGGTGAGCGGCTTCTCCGGCGGGTACAGGAAGTACGCGTAGCCGCGCTCCCGGCCGCGGCCCACCCGGCCGCGCAGCTGGTGCAGCTGCGAGAGGCCGAAGTTGTCGCCGCGCTCCACGATCAGCGTGTTCGCGTTCGAGATGTCGATGCCGGACTCGACGATCGTCGTCGACACCAGCACGTCGAACTTCTTCTCCCAGAAGTCGACGACGACCTGCTCCAGCGCCTGCTCCCCCATCTGGCCGTGCGCCGTCGCGATGCGCGCCTCGGGGACGATCTCCCGCAGGCGGGCGGCGGCCCGGTCGATGGACTCGACCCGGTTGTGGATGTAGAAGACCTGGCCCTCGCGCAGCAGTTCGCGGCGGACGGCCGCGCCGATCTGCTTCTCCTCGTACGGGCCGACGAAGGTCAGCACCGGGTGGCGCTCCTCCGGCGGGGTGGTGATCGTCGACATCTCGCGGATGCCCGTGACGGCCATCTCCAGCGTGCGGGGGATGGGGGTGGCGGACATCGTCAGGACGTCGACGTTCGCACGGAGCTTCTTCAGCTGCTCCTTGTGCTCGACGCCGAACCGCTGCTCCTCGTCGACGATGACCAGGCCCAGGTCCTTGAACCTGGTCTCGGAGGAGAACAGCCGGTGGGTGCCGATGACGATGTCCACCGAGCCGTCCCGCAGGCCCTCCAGGACCGCCTTCGCCTCGCTGTCCGTCTGGAAGCGGGACAGGGCGCGCACGTTCACCGGGAACTGCGCGTACCGCTCGGAGAACGTCCCGAAGTGCTGCTGGACGAGCAGTGTCGTCGGGACGAGCACGGCCACCTGCTTGCCGTCCTGCACCGCCTTGAAGGCGGCCCGCACGGCGATCTCCGTCTTGCCGTACCCCACGTCGCCGCAGACCAGGCGGTCCATCGGGACCGTCTTCTCCATGTCCTCCTTGACCTCGGCGATCGTGGTGAGCTGGTCCGGGGTCTCCGCGTACGGGAACGCGTCCTCCAGCTCGCGCTGCCAGGGCGTGTCGGGACCGAAGGCGTGGCCGGGCGCCGCCATCCGGGCCGAGTACAGCTTGATCAGGTCGGCGGCGATCTCCTTGACGGCCTTCTTGGCGCGCGCCTTGGTCTTGGTCCAGTCCGCGCCGCCCAGGCGGTGCAGCGTGGGCGCCTCCCCGCCGACGTACTTGGTGATCTGCTCGAGCTGGTCGGTGGGGATGTAGAGCCGGTCCCCGGGCTGGCCGCGCTTGGCGGGCGCGTACTCCACGACGAGGTACTCGCGGGTGGCGCCCTGGACGGTGCGCTGCACCATCTCGATGTAGCGGCCGACGCCGTGCTGCTCGTGGACGATGTAGTCGCCCGTCTCCAGCGTGAGCGGGTCGATGGTCTTGCGGCGGCGGGCCGGCATGCGCGCGCCGTCCCTGGTCGCCGAACGCTGGCCGGACAGGTCGGTCTCGGTCAGGACGGCCAGCTTCAGCCGCGGGTCCACGAAACCGTGGTCGATCGAACCGCAGGACACATGGACGAGGGAGGGGCTGATGCCGGCCAGGTCCGTGTCGAGGCGGGCGGCGACGCCCTCGCCGCCGAGGACCTCGACCGTGCGGGCGGCGGGGCCGTGGCCCTCGGTGACGAACACCGTGCGCCATCCGTCCGAGATCCAGCCCTTGGCGTCGGCGAGGGCGCGGGCCGTGTCGCCGCGGTAGGCCTCGGGGGCGTGCATGCCGAGCTTGAGGGTGGCCGCGTCGAGTTCCTCGTCGGCGGCGAAGGGGCTCACCGACCACCACATCATGCCGAGCTCGCGGGCCCGCTCGCGGACGTCCGCGATGGACCGGAGCGAGGCCGCGTCGAGGTCGATGGGGGCCTCGCCGCCGCCGGCGGTCGCCGCCCAGGACGCCTGCAGGAACTCCTGCGACGTCGCCACCAGGTCCGAGGCACGCGTCCGCACCCGCTCCGGGTCGCACACGACGGCCATCGAGCCCTTCGGCAGGACGTCGAGCAGCAGCTCCATGTCGTCGACCAGCACCGGCGCCAGGGACTCCATGCCCTCGACGGCGATGCCCTCGGCGATCTTGCCGAGCAGCTCGACCAGCTCCGGGTGGTCCTCGGCGAGGGCCGCGGCCCGCTGCCGTACGTCGTCGGTGAGCAGCAGCTCACGGCAGGGCGGGGCCCACAGGCCGTGGTCGGCGACCTCCAGGGAACGCTGGTCGGCGACCTTGAAGTAGCGGATCTCCTCGATGTCGTCGCCCCAGAACTCCACGCGGAGCGGGTGCTCCTCGGTGGGCGGGAAGACGTCCAGGATGCCGCCGCGGACCGCGAACTCGCCACGCTTCTCCACGAGCTCGACCCGGGAGTACGCGGCTGCCGCGAGCGCGTGGACGACCTCACCGAGGTCGGCGCTCTCGCCGCTGCGCAGCGCCACGGGCTCCAGGTCGCCCAGGCCCTTGACCTGCGGCTGGAGCACGGAGCGGATGGGGGCGACGACGACGGAGACCGGGCCGGTCTCCGGGTCGTCCTGCCGCGGGTGCGCGAGGCGGCGCAGCACGGCCAGGCGGCGGCCCACGGTGTCGCTGCGCGGGGAGAGCCGCTCGTGCGGGAGCGTCTCCCAGGACGGGTAGTCCACGACGCCGTCGGGCGGCAGGAGGGAGCGCAGCGCGGCGGCCAGGTCCTCCGCCTCGCGGCCGGTCGCCGTCACCGCGAGCACGGGGCGGCCGGTCTCGCGGGCCAGGGCGGCCACCGCGAAGGGGCGGGCCGCGGGGGGGCCGACCAGGTCGACGTGCATGCGGTTTCCGTCGGCTGCGGCCTTTACCGCTTCCGCGAGGGCGGCGTCCTTGACGACGGCGTCGAGCAGACCGTGCAGGCTCATGAAAGGCAATCCCGTCCGGGGGTGGGCAAAGCGAAGCGCCCGGCGCGAAGTCTGGCCGGGGGCCTCCAGCGTACGTCGGTGCGGGCGGCGGTGCCGTGCCTGTGGACGGCGGCCCCGGCCGCCCCGCCGCCCTACCCCGTCTGGGGTCCCGGCCGCGCCCCGGCAGCGCCCGGTGGGGGCGTGCGTCCCTGGGGGCTGCGCCCCCAGACCCCCTTCGCGCTCCGCGCTCGTCCTCAAACGCCGGACGGGCTGAAAAGCACGAGCCGCCAGGCGGGCTGAAAGGCACGAACTCCGGCCGGGATATCCCCCGGTTGACCTGGAAAGGCCCGGTCCCGGGGAGCCGGGTGGCTCTCCGGGACCGGGCCTGGTCCCCCGTGACCCCCGTCCGCGGGGGCTATTCGGTGGCGATGGCGTTGAGGACGTTCATGCGGCCCGCGCGGAACGCCGGGATCAGCGCCGCGAAGAGGCCCACGAAGGCGGAGCCGATGAAGACGCCGATGATCGTCGGCCAGGGGATGTCCAGGACGTTCAGGCCCTCCAGGGCGAGGAGCCGCTGGGCGGTGGCGCCCCAGCCCATGCCGAGGCCGAGGCCGAGCAGGGCGCCGAAGAGGGCGATGACGACGGACTCCAGGCGGATCATGCGGCGCAGCTGGCGGCGGGAGAGACCGATGGCGCGCATCAGGCCGATCTCGCGGGTGCGCTCGACGACCGAGAGGGCCAGCGTGTTCACCACGCCGAGGACGGCGACGATGATCGCCAGGGCGAGCAGGCCGTAGACCATGTTGAGGAGCTGGCCGACCTGGTCCTTCAGTTCCTGCTTGAAGTCCGTCTGGTCGCGGACCTGGTACTGCGGGTACGGCTTCATGGCCTTCTTGAGCGCCGCGTACGCCTGCTCCTCCTGGCCGGCCCTGGCGGAGGCGAACATGATCTCGTTGGGCGGGATCCGGTCCGCGGGGACGTACTTCTTCATGGTCGCAAGGCTCAGGTAGCGGGCGCCCTGGTCGATGGACGTGTCGTCGTCGGTGATGGCGGCGACCTTCAGCCTGGCGGTCTCGCCGCCCTTGAAGGCGACGCCGAGGGTGTCACCGACCTTGACGTGGTGCTTGGTCGCGTAGTCGGAGCCGACCGACATGGCGTCCTTGCCGTAGGCGGCCTTCAGCGTGCCGGAGGTCGTCTCGCGGCGCAGATCGTTCGCGTACGAGGGGTCGGCGGCGGTGACGCCGTCGGTGTCGGTCCTGCCGTCCGGGGAGGTCAGGGTGGCTTCGAGGGTCTTGTAGCGGGTGACGTGCTCGAGGCCCGGCGTGGACTGCATGGCCTTCTCGGCCTGGGGCACGATGCGCTGGTTGCCCTGGACGATGAAGTCCGCGCCGACCGTCTTGTCGAGCTCCTGGGTCGCCGAGGCCACCATGGACGAGCCGACGACGGACAGGCAGGCGACCAGGGCGAGGCCGATCATGAGGGCCGCGCCGGTGGCGCCGGTGCGCCGCGGGTTGCGCAGCGCGTTGCGCTCGGCCATCCGCCCGACGGGGCCGAAGGCCCGCAGCAGGACCGCGCTGATGACCCGGACGACGCCGCCCGCGAGCAGCGGGCCGATGATCACGAACCCGATGAGGGTGAGCACCACGCCCGCGCCGAGGACCAGGGAGCCCTCGCTCGCCTTGTCCGCGGTGGCCGCGGTGTAGAGGGCGAACGTTCCGGCGCCGGTGAGGATCAGGCCGATCAGGCCGCGTACGAGACCGGCCCTGCCGTCGGACGGCGTCCCGGCGTCGCGCAGGGCGGCCATCGGGGACACCTTGCCCGCGCGGCGGGCGGGGAGGTAGGCGGCGAAGACCGTGACGACGATGCCGAGGAGCAGGCCCGCCAGGGGGGTGGTCGCCTTCACCGTCAGGTCGGAGGTGGAGAGGTTCATGCCCATGGACGACATGAGCTTCATCAGGCCGATCGCGATGCCGACGCCCGCGCCGACGCCGAGGATCGAGCCGACCACGCCGAGCAGCAGCGCCTCGACGAGCACGGAACGGTTGACCTGCCTGCGGGAGGAACCGATCGCCCGCATCAGGCCGATCTCGCGGGTGCGCTGCGCGACCAGCATCGAGAAGGTGTTGATGATCAGGAAGATGCCGACCAGGAACGCGATGCCGGCGAAGCCGAGCATGGCGTACTTGATGACACCCATGAAGGAGTCGACGTCCGAGCGGTTCTCGTCCGCGCTCTCCTTCTGCGTCTGCACCTTGTAGGTGCCGTCGAGTGCGGCGGCGACGTTCTTCTTCAGCTGGGCGTCGGTGACACCGGCGTCGGCCATCAGGTTGATGTGCGTGAACCGGCCGCTCTCGCCGAGCAGTTCGCGCTGCGAGGTGGCGGTGTCGAAGTAGACGACGGAGGCACCGGGATTGGTGACGGTGAAGGAGGCGATACCGACGATCCTCGCCCTGAAGTCACCGGTGACCGCGATGGTGCGCAGTTCGTCGCCGAGCTTCAGGTGGTGCTTGCCGGCGGTGTCGGAGTCGACCATCACCTCGGTGGGCCCGCGCGGCGCGTGCCCCTCGGTGATCTTCATCGAACGCAGGTCGTTCTTCGTCCAGTTGCCCGCGATGGTGGGCCCGCCGTTGGTGGACCCCATGTTCTCGTTGTCGCTGTCGACGACGGTCACGTTCATCGAACTGACGGCGCCCTCGGCGGACTTGACGCCCCGCGCCTTCGCCGCCTCGGCCAGCACGGAGGCGGGCATCGACTCCGGCTTGCCGTTCTGCGGGGTGTCGTTGGTCTTCGCCTCCTTCGGGGTGACGGTGACGTCCGAGGAGGTGGCCGCGAACAGCTTGTCGAAGGTCGTGTTCATCGTGTCGGTGAACACCAGCGTGCCGCAGACGAACGCCACCGACAGCAGTACCGCGACGGCCGACAGGGCCATGCGGCCCTTGTGCGCGAAGAAGTTGCGCATCGAGGTCTTGACGACGGTCATGACGTACGCCCCCGCGCGTCGAAGTCCTTCATGCGGTCCAGCACGGCTTCCGCGGTGGGCCGCTGCATCTCGTCGACGATGCGGCCGTCGGCGAGGTACAGCACCCGGTCCGCGTACGACGCCGCCACCGGGTCGTGAGTGACCATCACGATGGTCTGGCCGAGCTCGTCGACGGAGCGGCGCAGGAAGCCCAGCACCTCGGCGCCGGCCCGGGAGTCGAGGTTTCCGGTCGGCTCGTCACCGAAGATGATCTCGGGGCGGGCGGCGAGGGCCCGGGCGACCGCGACGCGCTGCTGCTGCCCGCCGGAGAGCTGGGTCGGCCGGTGCTTGAGGCGGTCGCCGAGACCGACCGTGTCGACGACCTGGCTCAGCCACGCCTTGTCGGGCTTGCGGCCGGCGATGTCCATCGGCAGCGTGATGTTCTCTATCGCGTTCAGCGTCGGCAGCAGGTTGAACGCCTGGAAGATGAAACCGATCCGGTCCCGGCGCAGCTGGGTGAGCTTCTTGTCCTTGAGGCCGGTGATCTCCGTCTCGTCCAGGAAGATCTGCCCGGAGGTGACGGTGTCGAGTCCGGCGAGGCAGTGCATCAGCGTCGACTTGCCGGACCCCGAGGGGCCCATGATCGCGGTGAACCGGCTCCGCTCGATGTCGACGTCGATGTGGTCCAGCGCGACGACGCGGGTCTCCCCGGACCCGTACGCCTTCACGACCTGCCGCGCCCGGGCGGCAACGGCCGTACGCCCTCCAGTGCCCCCGTGCCTGGGAATGGTCACAGCCGTTGTCACGGTAAGTCTCCTATGTCGGTCAGCGGATGAGCGAAGAGATGCCGTGGTCGCATCTCGGTACCGCGGGTGGATCGTGCTGCTCGGTACGTGGATCAGTCTGGTGGCGGCAGGGGGTCGGGCGCGCTGGTGCGCAGCGCACTCTTCACCTGGGGAAAACCCCACCCCCGGGGGTGCGGCCCGCAGGACCCGAGCGGGTCCCGGTCCGCTCCCCAGTGGCATAAAGCCAGGTTAAGGACGGTCACCGTCCCCTCTCGTCCTCCGCCGGGACGAACCCTCCCCGAGCCCTGGTGGGTAGGTACCCCTAGGGGCTCTCCACCCTTCGGTGGAGTCCTTCTCGGGGTTGCCTCCACCCGCGGACCCATGCAGCGTCCACCCTGCCGCTGCGCGAGGGTCAAGTGAGAAGGTGTCGGCGGCAGATACGTGCAGGGGGAAGGAATCCGGTGGACCAGGAGGAGACGGAGACACCGGCCGCGCGGACCGGCGCACCGGCCGGCGCACCGGCCGAGGTCCGCCGGCGCCGCGCGGTCGTCGCGGCGCTCATGCTCGCGATGGCGCTCGCCGCGCTCGACGCCACCATCGTGTCGACCGCCGTGCCGCAGATCGTCGGAGACCTCGGCGGCTTCTCCGTCTTCTCCTGGCTGTTCTCGGGCTACCTGCTGGCCGTGACCGTGACCCTGCCCGTGTACGGCAAGCTCTCGGACACCTTCGGCCGCAAGCCGGTGCTGATCGCCGGCGCCGTGCTGTTCCTCCTCGGTTCCCTGCTCTGCGCCGGCGCCTGGAACATGGCCGCGCTCATCGCCTTCCGGGTCGTGCAGGGCCTGGGCGGCGGCGCCCTCCAGGGCACGGTCCAGACGCTCGCCGCCGATCTGTACCCGCTCGCGGAACGCCCGAAGATCCAGGCGCGGCTGTCCACCGTGTGGGCGACGTCGGCCGTCGCCGGGCCCGCGCTGGGCGGACTCCTCGCGACGTACGCGGACTGGCGCTGGATCTTCCTCATCAACCTGCCGATCGGCGCGCTCGCCCTGTGGCTGATCGTCCGCCACCTCCACGAGCCGCAGCGCGTCGCCCGCCGGGACCGGCCCCGGATCGACTGGGCGGGCGCGCTCGCCGTCTTCGCCTGCGGGGGCGTCCTGTTGATGGCGCTCGTGCAGGGCGGGGTCGCCTGGGCCTGGCTGTCGGCGCCCTCCCTCGCCCTGTTCGGCACGGGACTCGCCCTGGTGGCCGTCGTCGTCATCGTCGAACGGCGGGCGGCCGAGCCGGTCATCCCGGGCTGGGTGTGGCGGCGGCGCACCATCGCCGCGGTGAATCTGGCGCTCGGCGCCCTCGGGCTGCTCATGGTCGCCCCGACGGTCTTCCTGCCGACGTACGCCCAGGCGGTGCTCGGTCTCGCGCCCGTCGCCGCCGGATTCGTCCTGTCCGTATGGACGTTGAGCTGGCCGGTGTCGGCGGCGCTGAGCCAGCACGTGTACCGGCGGATCGGATTCCGCGCCACCGCGATGCTCGGCATCGGCACGGCGGCCCTGCTGCTGCTCGCGTTCCCCTTCCTCCCCTACCCGGGTGAACCGTGGCAGCCCGCCCTGCTGATGCTGCTGCTCGGCGGCGCGCTCGGCCTCTTCCAACTGCCGCTGCTGATCGGGGTGCAGTCAACCGTCGGCTGGGAGGAACGCGGCACGACCACCGCGTCCGTCCTCTTCTGCCGCCAGACCGGGCAGACGGTCGGGGCGGCCCTGTTCGGCGCCGTCGCCAACGGGGTGCTCGCCGCGCGTCTCGGCGGCGCGGGGGATCTCGACTCGGTGACCCGGGCGCTGGACTCCGGCCACGCCGACGAACACCTGAGCCAAGCGGTCGCCGCCGCGGTGCACGCGGTCTACCTGGGCGCGGCCTGCGCGGCGGCGCTCGCCTTTCTGGTCCTGCTGCTGATGGCCCCACGGTTCCCGGTGCTGGGGAATCCGGGGGACTGAACGGGCCAGGACCCGGACCGGAGTCCACGGCACCCGCACCTCCCGCCGAGGGAGATCCGTGGGCCGTTCCTCACACCTCCGCCACACCCCCCACCCGGCGCACGCACAGCGAAGCGACAGGTTGGCGCGGGGTAACACCGCAGGTCACCGAAGCAGCCGCGCACCGACCACTCAGTTCGGAGAAACCCCTCCTCCCATCGGCTACTTGCGAGTAACGTGCCTCGCTCACCCCCCGCTCCCTGCGGTCCCCACGGACCCGAGCCGCGCAAGGAGAAACGGGATGCCAGACGCGTTCTCGTTCCCCGAACACCAGCCGCATCAACCGAACCGGCCGTCGCCCCACAACTCGTCCCCCTCATACGCCACCTACCCCTGGGAGCCGCCACCGGCCGAGCCTCCGCGACCACGGCGGCCGCGCCATCACGCGCTCGGGCAGCACAGCGACATCCGCCTGCTGCGCAGCGCCTACCGCCGGCAGCGCCGGGTGGCCACACTCACCGCGCTCGGCTACTTCGTGCTCTTCCTCCTCCTCTCCGCGTTCGCCCCCTCGCTGATGGCGAGCCCCGTCTCCGGCGGGCTGTCCCTGGGGCTGCTGCTCGGAGTGCTCCAGGTCCCGGTCACCTGCCTGGCGATCTGGCTGTACGAGTACACGGCCCGCCGCCGTGTCGACCCCATCGCCGACCGCATCCGCAGACAGTCCGAACTGGACGTCCGACGGGAGGCCTCCCGATGACCGGCTTCAGCAGTTCCGCGCAGGCGATGTCCCTCGTCGCCTTCACCGCCGTCGCCACCATCACGCTGCTGCTGTGCGTGATGACGGGCCCCGACCGCGACGACATCGACGAGTTCTACACCGGGTACGGGTCGCTCTCCCCCCTGCGCAACGGCCTGGCCGTCGCCGGGGACTACATCTCCGCGGCGACCGTCCTCGGCACCGGCGGAGTCATCGCGCTCGCCGGGTACGACGGGGTCGTCCTCGCCCTGAGTACGGCGCTGTCCCTGATGCTGCTGATGTTCCTGCTGGCCGAACCGCTGCGCAACGCCGGCCGGTTCACCATGGGCGACGCGCTCGCCCGGCGGATGCCGGGACGCGCGGTCCGCATCACCGCGTGCGCCGCGACCATCACCGCGCTGCTCCCGCTGATGCTGGTGCAACTCGCCGGAACCGGCGACCTGCTGGCGTTCCTCCTCGGCTTCTCCAGCGACTCCCTGAAGACCGGCTGCGTGATCGGGCTCGGCGTGCTGATGATCAGTTACGCGGCGATCGGCGGCATGAAGGGCACCGCACTCATCCAGATCATGAAGATCGTGATGCTGCTGGGCTCCGGCACCGTGGTCGCCGTCCTCATCATGAGCAGGTTCGACTGGAGTCCGGGCGCCCTGCTGGACGCCGCCGCGCAGGGCAGCGGGGCCGGTCCGGCCTTCCTGCGGTCGGGACTCCAGTTCGCGGGCGGCCCCAGTCCACGCCTGGACATGATCAGCGCGGAGCTGACCGTCGTACTCGGCGGGGCGTGCCTGCCTCACATCACCATGCGCATGTACACCGCCAACAGCGCCCGCCAGGTCCGCCGTTCGCTGTCCTGGGCGGTGCCGTGCGTGGCCCTGTTCGTGCTGGTCATCTCGGTCGTCGGGTTCGGCGCGACGGCCCTGGTCGGACGCGGGGCGATCTCCGCCGCCGACCCGCAGGGCAACACGGCCTATCTGCTGGGCGCCCGGGCCGCGTTCGGGACGAACGTCTCGACGGCGGAGACCCTGCTGTTCACGACCGTCACCACGGCGATCTTCCTGACCGTGCTCGCCTCGGTCGCCGGGATGATCCTGGCCTGCGCCAACTCCCTCGCGCACGACGTGTTCGCGGCGCGCGTGCAGGAGATGACACCGCGCCGCGAGATGACCGTCGCCCGGCTCTCCGCACTGGCGGTAGGCGCACCGGCGATCCTGCTGGCCACGCTCGTCCAGCACCACAGCCTGCAGCCGCTGGTCACCCTGTCGTTCTGCCTGGGCGCCTCCGCCATCGCGCCCGCGCTGGTCTACAGCCTCTTCTGGCGCCGCTACACCCGGGCCGGCCTGATGTGCACCCTCATCGGCGGCTCGCTCACGGTCCTCGTGCTGATGACCGGCACCAACCTGGTGTCCGGCTCCCCCGCCTCCGCCTTCCCCGAGGCGGACTTCAACTGGTTCCCGTTCACCACGACCGGCATCCTCTCCATCCCGCTCGGCTTCGCCTACGGCTGGCTGGGCACGGTGGCCTCCGGACGCCGGAAGGCCGGGGAGCAGCGCCGCCAGTACGAGGCCGTGGAGGGCTGGATCCTGGCCGGCGCGGTCCGCCGCACCGACTGAGCCCCACGCGCCCGCCGAAAGCCACCCGGCCGGGCGAACACCGTCCACCGGCCGGGGGGCACCCCGGCCGATGGACAGCGGGGTCGGCTGGGGGAGCCACCCCGGCCGGTGCACGGCGGGCGCAGACTCGGGGCACCCCTGCGATGCAGGCAGGCGCAGACTCGGGGCGCCCGTCCGGGGGTGCCCGGTGGCACCGGGCGGTTGAACAGCGGGCATCGGCTCGGGGTGATCACCGGGATGCACGGCGGGCGCAGGCCCGGGGCGCCCCGGCGGGATGCACGGCGGGGGGCCGGCCGGGTTCACTCCGGACGGTGAAAGCGCGGGTGCCGGCCGGGTTCACTCCCTCGAGGGCGGTGGGCGTGGTCACTCCGCCGGCGCCCGGCCCGTCAGCGCCGTGAGTTTGCCGCGTACCTGGTCCATCTGGGCGCGTACCTCGTCCCATCGTTCGCCGTGCTCACGCAGGACACCCTCGGTCTCCCGCGCGATGCCGTCCGCACGGACCCTGGCCCCGGCGACCACCTCCGCGGCGCGCGCTTCCGCCGCCTCCTGGGTGTGCCGCACCGACTCCTCGGCCCGCGCCAGCTCCCGCCCCGCCGCGGCCAGGCCGGCCTCGGCGCGCGCCACCAGTTCCTCGTGGTGGGCGTCGAGCGCCGCCGCCCGCTCCGCGGCCGCCCGCTCGGCCTCCTCCCAGCGCGCCGCGTGCTCCCTCTCCTGCTCGGCGAGCAGTTCCCCGGTGCGCCGCCGCGCCTCCCGCAGCGCGGCCAGCGCCTCACTGCGGCCCGCCTTCACCGCACGGCGGGCCGAGATCCGCAGGTCGTCGGCCTCGGCACGGGCCACCCGCAGCCGCTCTCCCACGTGCTCGTCGGTCGCGGCGCGCACCTCGTCGGCGTACGCCTCGGCGTCCTCGCGCAGCCGCCGGCCCGCCGCCTCCGCGTCCTCGACGAGCTGCCGCGCCTGCCGCCGGGCGCCCTCGCGCACCCCGTCGGCCTCCTGTCCGACGAGCGCGAAGAGCCGCCGCGCACTCTCACCGAGACTCTCGTACGTCTGCGGGGCCAGCCCGGCGACCACCTCGCGCAGGTCCTTGGCGTCGGCCTCCATCTCCCTGGCCAGCACGGTCAGCCGGGCGGCCCGCTCCCAGGCGGCGTCACGGTCCCGCGAGAGGGCCGCGGCGAACGCGTCGACCTGCTCGGGACGGTAACCGCGCCGTACGGCCACGAAGCCGTGCGGCGACACCGAAGCGCTGCTCATCCGGGAACCCCTCTCCGCCGAACACACACGAACTGACGAATGATTTCGCGTATATCGTGACGGATCACACGGAAGTGTTCATAACGCGACACTCCGCTTGACCGTTCCGGTCAGGGTTCACAACGAAAGGGGCGGTTCCGGTCGTACGACCGGAACCGCCCCTTCGGCGTCGAGCACCACGGCTCAGCGGCGCCTCACAGCAGCCCGTCCCACATCTGCTCCAGCAGCACCGACCACCAGCTCTCCGGCGACCCCAGGGCCGCCGGGTCGAGGGCCGCCAGCTGCGCCTGGAAGTCGACGGTCCAGCGTCCCGCCTGCTCCTGGTTCAGGCCGTACCGCAGCCGCCACATCCGGCCCAGCAGCGCCAGACAACGCGTGAACTCGGGCAGGCCCGTGTTCACGAACTGCGGCGGCACCGACCCGCCGCCGGGACTCGCCTCCACCGGCACGGCCACGATGTTCGCCGTGCCGTACTGGACACAGACCGCCCGGCCGAAGTCGGTGCCCATCACGAGGTACGAACCCGCGTCCGGGGCCGGCTGCACACCCCGCTCCTGCGCCAGCTCGGCGAGCGTCGGCACCGGGCGGCCCGGCTGCGCCTGCGCCCAGAAGAACGGGCCCATGTCGACCGGCAGTCCGGCCACCACCAGGGTGTGCGCCACGATCGGCGGCACCCCCTGCCGGGAGACCGCCGCATGGTCGAAGCGGAAGACACCCGGCCCGAACGCCGCCGCCAGCTCGTGCGCGATGCTCTCCGGCGGGACCGGCGGCGCGGGCTGCACCGGCGGGATCGGCGCCCGCACCGGGGCGGGCCGCGCCGGGCCGTCCGCCACCTGATGCAACTCGCCCTGATGCGCCAGCAGTTGATGCATTCCCTGCTGACGGCTCGCGTGATCCGTACCGTACGGGGCGATGCTGGTGATCCGGGCCTGCGGCCACGTCTCCCGGATCATCCGCGCGCAGTACGCACCCGGCAGCTCGCAGGACTCCAGCTCCGTGTGCAGCTCAAGCACCTGCTGCGGCGGCACGTTCATCGCACGCAGCTCGTGCAGGATCTGCCACTCCGGGTGCGGGGTGCCCGGCGCGGAACGCCGGATCAGCTGCTGCTCCGACCCGTCCTGGGCGCGGTAGCGCAACACGGCCTGGTAGCCGGGACCCACGGTCGGCTGACCGCCCTGCGGATAGCCGTACGCCGGCGGCTGTCCGGGCACGGGCTGACCCGGCATCGGCTGACCGGGCACGGGCCGACCGGGCATCGGCTGCGGCCCGCCCGGGGGCATCCCGGGGGCCTGCGGCGGCGGCGGCGCGGAGGGGCCGCCGACCGCGGGGCCGGCCAGCATCGTCGCCGCGTGATGCACGGCACCCGGGGCGCCGGGAGCCCCCGGGGCGCCGGGCGGCCTCGGACCGCCGACGGCGGGGCCCGCCAGCATCGTCGCCGCGTGGTGGGCGTCACCCGCAGGCGTACCACCGGGCGGGTTCGGCGCACCCGGAGCATGCGGGGCGCCCGGAGGGCTCGGGGGCGGGGGCGCGCCCGGACCGCCGACCGCGGGGCCCGCCAGCATCGTCGCCGCGTGGTGGGCGTCACCCGCAGGCGTACCACCGGGCGCGCCCGGGGCCTGCGGTGCGGACGGCGCACCCGGGCCCGGGAGGCCCTCTGGCCGGTCCGGACCCAACTGGGACATCAGCTGCGTCGGCACGTAACCGCCCGCCGGGGCGCCCGGCGCACCGGGACCGGGCGGGGGCGTACTACCCGGGCGTGCGCCCGGCATCCCGGGCGCACCCGGCGGCGGAGGCGTCGCCGCCCCGCCACCCCGCGCACCGCGCGCCGGCCGCTGCGCCTTGCTGGTCGCGGCGTCCGCGATGTCACCAGCGTGCGGCGGCAGCGGGCGCCCGGCGGACGCCGGACCGGCGGGCGGCTGCGGCGCACCGGGACCGGCGGGACCCTGCGGGTAGCCGTAGGACGGGGCGCCCGGCGGAGGCGTGCCCTGCGGACCACCGGGGACGGGCACACCGGGAGGCGGCGTGCCAGGACCTCCGGGGGCATGGGCACCCGGCGCCGGAACACCCGGAGCGCCGGGGGCGGTCGCGCCCGGAGGTGGCGTGCCGGGGGGCGGGGTGCCGGGGCCACCGGGAGCAGCCGTGCCCGGGGCGCCGGGAGCGCCGGGAGCCCCGGGAGCCCCGGGAGCAGCCATGCCCGGGCCACCGGACACCGGCACACCCGGAGGCGGCGTACCCGGACCACCGGAGAACGGCGTGCCGGGAGGCGGCGTACCCGGGCCGCCCGGCCCCTGCGGATAGCCGTACGCGGAACCGGCGGGCACAGACCCGGACGGAACCCCACCGGGGCCCCGCGCACCCGGGTCCTGCGGGGAAGGGGAACGGGACGGCAACGGCGACGGCGTGCCGGGGTCGTCCAGCGCGGGCGCCAGCGTCGTACGCGGAAGGGCACTGCCACCCGACATCAGGGCCGTCTTCGCATCCGGCGTCACACCCGGCGGCGGCGCCACCTCGTCGAAGTCGCTCAGCGGCGGCGCGAACACCGTCGCGGGCAACGGCACCGAACGGTCCTCGCCCGCATCGGCGTTGGTGTCCGTCCCGGCCCACGGCGTCGCCCCCGCGGGCGCACCCGACGGCGCACGGTCCTGCGGCGGCGCGTCCCGCACCTCGTCGTCGGACGCGGCGGCCGGCCACGCCGTCGCCCCCTGGGGAGCGGCAGCGACACCGGCACCCGAGGACTCAGAAGACACCCGGACACCCTCGCCGTCCGACACCCCGGCGACCCCCGGACCCCCGCCCACAGAAGCCCCGTCGGCAGACACCTCCGCAGCCGCCGGACGCGACCCCGCCCCGTCCGACGCACCCGCCCGGCGGTCCGGAATCCCCATCCGGTCCGCCGCCTCCTGAAGCCACTCCGGAGGACTCAACAGGAACGACGTCTGATTCAGATCCACCCGCGCAGCAGGCGCCGGACCCGCCGGCGCGTCCGACACCCCGTACTCCTCCTCGTACCGGCGAACGACCTCACCCACCGGCAACGCCGGCCACAACGTCGCCTCACCACTGTCACGCGCGATGACGAGCCGCTGCGCCCCACCGTCCGAACGCGGACCGTCGGCACGGTCCTCCGCCCACACCACGAACCCGAGATCGAACTCCCGCACCCGCACCTCCCGGTGCTGATACGAGGCCACGTCCCCGTTGATCCACTCTTCCGCGCGCTCCTGCGCCTGCGCGAAGGTCACCATCGGACGCTCACTCCCCCACCGAAGAGACGGGCACGGCGTACGCGAAGCCACCGTCCACCATCAGATTCGCCACCGTCTCCAACTCCGGCGGACTGCCCGCCAGCCGGGACAGGAACGCGTCGAAATCGTCCCCGCACGGCAGCAACAGCCGCTCCACCCGCTCGGCCGGCGGCCACGCGTCCCGGTCACGCGCATCGTCGTACGCGCAGAACCACACCGACCCGACCGCGTCACCCTTCACCTTCACCGCGAGCAGACCACCCTGCACGAACCCGACGCACAGATAGTCCTTCGTCAGATGATCACGCAGACACTTGTTGATGTAGACGAGATCATTGACCGCCGCCTCGTCACGCACCGTGAAGAACGGCTGGTCCACCAGCAGCCCCAGCTCCGCGTCGAGCGCCGCACCCACCGGCGCACACCCGCCCGCCGCCTTCAGGAACGACCGGTAGGCACCCGGAAGCCGGTACCCCAGGTCCTCCTCGACCCCCAGCACCTGCTGCTCCGACACCGCCACCGACGACTTCGGCAACCCGAAATGCGCCGGCCGCGTCTCCTGCAACGGCCGCGTGCCCCTCTTGTCCTGATCCACCGCGGCCGTCGCCAGACCACCGTGATGCCGCAACAACGCCTTCACCTCGACCGGCACCAACTCCAGCCGCCGCGACCCCGGCACGTGATGCCACGTCCACCCGTGCGGCGTCGCCACCGACGGAATCGTGTCCCACAGGTCGTGCCCGGTCGCGGCCAGCGCGGCATTCGCCGACACGTAATCCGTCAGCCGCAGCTCATCGACCCCGAAACCCTCCGGCGGCTCGGCGATCTCCGCGGCGGCACGCGCATACGGCGAGAAGTCGGGATAGCCGTGCTCGTCCACCCGCACACCTCCGGGATGACGCGCGGCCCGGACCGGATCCGGAAAATGCACGACCTGCCCCGCGTATGCCGCGTTCGGCGGCGCGGCTTGCTGCCCGAGCCGACCTGTCGTCATGGCGATTGCCCCCTGCGGCGTTCTTCGTACGGCGGTATGGATCCCGGATGTCGACAGCCTATGCGGTACGACGACACAGGTCACCGGGCCTCCAGTTCCGTGACCAGCCGTCACCCCGCCGTGACCGTACGCCGAAGACCGGGCGTGTCGCGGCGCCCCAGCTTCCCCACCAGCCACGCCGTTTGGCAGTCTGTGTCCCCACCGGCGGCGGCGGTCACATCAGCGGCCGCCACCACGGGCCGGGAGGGGATGGCAACCATGAACGCGACACAGACGGGCACGTCCGGCGATCCACGCGTCGGCTGGAGCAGCACCGAAACACCCCACGCCCCCACACTCCTCCACCGCCGCGACGGCATACTCCCCACCGTCGCCGCCGCCCTCTCCGTACGCGGCGCCACCCTCACCGGAACAGCCGCCCGCGGCGACCAGCCCCCCGCCCTCCACCCCCTCGTACAGGACTTCCTGGACACCCTCACCAGCTCCCAGCGCGACCGCTTCACCGGACGCTGCGCCGAGACCATCCTCATCTCCCGCCACATCACGTCCGCCGACGCCACCCGCAGCAGACGAGCCGCCCGCAGACCCATGACCAACGGCGAAGCCCGCAAAGCCCTCAAGCACGCCAAACTCACCGCCCGCCGCATCCGCGAGGACGGCGACCCCCTCCACGGCAGCTTCGCCGCACCCTGCCGCTCCTGCACCGCACTCAGCGCCCACTTCGGCGTACGCGTCGTCGACCCCACAGCACAGGACGACTGACCCCACCCCCCACCACGCCGGACCACGACACTCGACGAACCAAGGGCAGATGCACGCCGACCGCACCTCCACCACACGCTTCCCCGTCCCCGTCGACGCCGCGCTGCGGGACGCGGGCTGGCAGCCGGGACGCTGGGACATAAAGCAGGCCGAATACTGGGCCGACACACTGCGCGGACACACCTCACCCGCAGGACACCGCCACACCGTCTTCCCCGCCGCCGTAGAAGCCTGGGCCGAATTCGGCGGCCTGCGCATCACCCCCCAGGGACCCGGCCGCCGCGTCGCCCCCGTCAACCTCCACCTCGACCCGCTGCACGGCCTCCACATGGCCCGCACCCTCGGCGACCTCGGCCGCGCCCTCGACACCGAGGTCTGCCCCCTCGGCGAGGAGACCGACACCGGCGCCGCCCTCGCCATCGACACCGAAGGCCGCGTCTACGCCCTCGACCACACCGGCGACTGGTACCTCGGCCACGACCTCGACCAGGCCCTCGCCACACTCCTCACCGGCCTCGAACCGGTCCGCCTCACCGCCGTCTGACCCACCCCGGGACACCCGCGGACCCACACCCCGACGGACACCCGCACCACGCCTGACGCGCACCCGCACCCTCAGGCCGCCGGCAACACCGCCGACACCCGGTAACCCCCCGCATCCGTCGGCCCCGAGACGAACACACCCCCGAGCGCCGTCACCCGCTCCTTCATCCCCAGCAGCCCGTTGCCACCACTCGGCAACCGAGCCGACGACGCCGAACCCGGCTCCGGCGGCGGCTCGTTCTCCACCTGCATCGCGATCTCCGACGAACGATGCGCCAACCGCACATACGTCTTCGCCCCCGCCGCATGCTTGTGCACGTTCGTCAACGCCTCCTGCACCACCCGGTACGCCGTCTGCTCCACCTCCGGCGCATACGACCGCACCACCCCCTCCACCGACAGCGCCACCACCATCCCCGCCGCCGCCGACTGCCCCACCAACTCGTCCAACTCCGCCAGACACGGCCCGTCCGCCGCCTCGTCCACCGCCCGCGACGCCGCCACCGCAGCCGCCACCCCCACCGCCACCAACGGCACCGCCGGACCCCGCCCCACCCGGGAACCCGCCACCTCCCCCGTCCGCAGCACCCCCAGCATCTCCCGCAACTCCGTCAACGCCTGCCGGCCCATGTCCCCCACCAGCGCCGCATTGCGCACCGCCTTCTCCGGATCCTTCCGCGCCACCGCCTGCAACGCCGCCGCGTGCACCACCATCAGACTCACCCGGTGCGCCACCACGTCGTGCATCTCACGCGCGATCCGCGTCCGCTCCTCGTTGCGCGCCCACTCCGCACGCTCCTCCGCCCGCTCCGCAAGCAGCTGCAACTCCCGCTCCAGCGAATCCGCCCGCTCCCGCAGACTCTCCATCAACCGGCGCCGTGCCCCCACATACAGCCCCAGCAGCACCGGGGGCGCCGTCATCCCGAGCGACGTCGTGATCGACAGGAACGGGACGAACCAGTCCCCCATCGTCAGATCCCCGCGCACCACGTCCTGACGCGCCCGCACGAACGTCACGATCAGCGTCCCCACCAGGGACATGCCCGCCAGCGCCCCGATGATCCGGCGCGGCAGCTCGGACGCGGCGAGCGTGTACAGCCCGACGACACCCATCAGGAAACCCATCTGCGCAGGCGTGATCGCGATGGCTACGAGCACCACCGCGATCGGCCACCTCCGCCGCAGCACCAGCACCGAGCCGGCCACAAGACCGAACACGATGCCCGCCGCGAGCGGCAGACCCGCGTCCCGCGCGAACGGAACCCCCTCCGCCGCGCACTCGACCGCCGACGCCAGCGCCAGGCCGACGTCCAGCACCGCACTGCGCCACTTCGTCCACCACCACGGCCCTCTCCCGGCCGCGGTGTGGTCTTCCCCCGTCGTGGTCATGCCTCCCAGCCTACGGGCGCACCCCGGGCGGTTTCCGGTGAGTTTCCGCGACCGACCCCCACCACACTCCGTTATCGAACAGAAGCGAAACCTGCCGGTATCCCTCGAACTGCTGAATCGCACATTGTTCGCCCCCGGACGCCCGCATTCCGCCCGAAGCCTGTGCCCATGGCATATCCACACGGCAAATACACCGACTTCGAAACCCTGCGGGAACGGGCGGTGGCGCTGCGACGGGCGGGGCTCAGCCGCCGCCAGATCCGCGACCGGCTCCTCGTGGACAACAACGACATCCTCAACCGGCTCCTGGACGGCGAGCCCGCCCCCGAGTGGACCCACCGCCCCAACGCCAAGGACGACCTCCGCGCCCGGGCCCGCGAACTGCGCCTCAAGGGCTGGACGTACGACCGGATCCAGCTGGAGCTGGGCTGCTCGAAGAGCTCGATCTCTCTGTGGGTGCGAGACCTGCCGAAGCCGGAGCGCCGCAACCCGGCGGAACAGGCCAGGCTCGCGGCCCGCAAGCGGTGGGAGCACGAACTGGCCGTACGGGACGAGGAGCGCCGACGCGTCAAGGCAGCCGCAGCCGCGGAGATCGGCCCCCTGTCCGCCCGCGAGCTGTTCCTGCTGGGCGTCGGCCTGTACTGGGCGGAGGGCGCGAAGGACAAGCCGTACGACCGCCGCGAGAAGGTCACCTTCGTCAACAGCGACCCCGGCATGATCGAGGTCTTCCTCCGCTGGCTCGACCTGCTCGGCGTGGAGCGGGACCGCCTGCGCTACTCCGTGATGATCCACGAGAACGCCGACGTCGCAGGCGCCGAACGGTACTGGGCGGACCTGGTCGGAGCCGACCCGTCCGCCTTCTACAAGACGACGCTCAAGAAGCACAATCCCAAGACGGTCCGCAGGAACGTGGGCCCGGCGTATCAAGGGTGCCTGGCAGTCACTGTCCGCCAAGGCGCCGACCTCTACCGTCGCATCGAAGGGGCTTGGTACGGCATAGTGTTGTCCGCGCGCGACGCCGGTCGATCGAACCGGACATAACGCGCAGACCATCCCGGGTCGTCTAATGGCAGGACAAATGGTTTTGGTCCATTGAATGAGGGTTCGATTCCTTCCCCGGGAGCAAGCAATGTCCGGGCCCTGACGGCTCCGTCAGGGCCCGCTCTCATGTCGCCCCCGAAACGCCCCGGTATCCTGCGGATGTCCACCCCGCCATCCGTAGCCGAAGGGCATCCCCGTGAGCGCCAACCGCCCGGCAGCCGTCGTCGTCCTTGCAGCGGGTGAGGGCACCCGTATGAAGTCGGCCACACCGAAGGTCCTGCACGAACTCTGCGGACGCTCCCTGGTGGGCCATGTGCTCGCCGCCGCGCGCGAGTTGGACCCCGAGAACCTGGTCGTCGTCGTGGGTCACGCCCGTGAGCAGGTCACCGCGCACCTCGCCGGCACCGACCCGGGCGTACGCACGGCCGTGCAGGCCGAGCAGAAGGGGACCGGGCACGCCGTCCGGATGGGCCTGGAGGAGCTGGGCGGAGCCGTCGCCGGGACCGTCGTGGTGGTGTGCGGCGACACGCCGCTGCTGACGGGCGCGACCCTGGAGCGGCTCGCGGCGACGCACGCCGAGGACGGCAACGCGGTCACGGTGCTGACCGCCGAGGTGCCGGACGCGACGGGGTACGGCCGCATCGTGCGGGACGGCGCGAGCGGCGCGGTGACGGCGATCGTGGAGCACAAGGACGCGAGCGAGTCGCAGCGTGCCGTCCGGGAGATCAATTCCGGGGTGTTCGCGTTCGACGGGCGGCTGCTGGCGCAGGCGCTGGGCAAGGTGCGTACGGACAACAGCCAGGGTGAGGAGTACCTGACGGATGTGCTCGGGATCCTGCGGGAGGCGGGTCACCGGGTGGGGGCGTCGGTGGCGGCCGATCACCGGGAGATCGCCGGTATCAACAACCGGGTGCAGTTGGCTCAGGCGCGGCGGATTCTGAACGACCGGTTGCTGGAGCGGGCGATGCTCGCGGGGGTGACCGTGGTGGATCCGGCGTCGACGTGGGTGGATGTGACGGTGACGTTCGAGCGGGACGCGGTGGTGCTGCCGGGGACGCAGCTTCTGGGTGCGACGCATCTGGGTGAGGGTGCGGAGGTGGGTCCGCATTCGCGTCTGAAGGACACCTCGGTGGGTGCGGGGGCGCGGGTGGACAACACGGTGGCGGACGGCGCGGAGGTGGGTCCGCAGGCGAGTGTGGGTCCGTTCGCGTATCTGCGTCCTGGTACGCGTCTGGGGCTGAAGTCCAAGGTGGGTACGTACGTGGAGACGAAGAACGCTTCGATCGGTGAGGGGACGAAGGTGCCGCATCTGTCGTATGTGGGTGATGCGACGATCGGTGAGTATTCCAACATCGGTGCGGCGAGCGTGTTCGTGAACTACGACGGGCAGGACAAGCACCACACGACGGTGGGTTCGCATTGCCGTACGGGTTCGGACAACATGTTTGTGGCTCCTGTCACGGTCGGGGACGGCGCGTACACCGCGGCGGGCTCGGTGATCACGAAGGATGTGCCGCCCGGTTCGCTGGCCGTGGCCCGTGGCCAGCAGCGGAATATCGAGGGTTGGGTGGCCCGTAAGCGTCCGGGGAGCGCGGCCGCGAAGGCGGCGGAGGCGGCTTCCCGGGAGCCGGACGGCGAAGGCTGACCGGAAACCGGCACGTCGGACACGGCGTACCGTGATAGGTGCACAACTCGCACCCCCAGCTGAGATCACTTCTCAACGCCCAGCTGAGACACCTCTGAGGAGACAGTGCTGTGACCGGGATCAAGACGACCGGCGAGAAGAAGATGATGTTCTTCTCCGGCCGCGCCCACCCCGAGCTTGCCGAGGAGGTCGCCCACAAGCTGGGTGTCGGGGTTGTCCCGACGAAGGCCTTCGACTTCGCGAACGGTGAGATCTACATCCGTTATCAGGAGTCGGCTCGTGGCGCCGACTGCTTCCTGATGCAGAGCCACACGGCTCCGATCAACAAGTGGATCATGGAGCAGTTGATCATGATCGATGCTCTGAAGCGGGCTTCCGCGCGGAGCATCACGGTGATCGTGCCGTTCTACGGTTACGCGCGGCAGGACAAGAAGCACCGTGGGCGTGAACCGATCTCGGCGCGTCTGATCGCGGACCTGATGAAGACGGCTGGTGCGCACCGGATCCTGACGGTGGATCTGCACACGGACCAGATCCAGGGCTTCTTCGACGGTCCGGTGGACCATCTGTTCGCGCTGCCGATTCTGGCGGACTACGTGGGCGCGAAGGTGGACCGGAGCAAGCTGACGGTGGTGTCTCCGGACGCCGGCCGGGTGCGGGTGGCGGACCGCTGGTGCGACCGGCTGGACGCGCCGCTGGCGATCGTGCACAAGCGTCGTGACAAGGACGTCGCCAATCAGGTGACCGTGCACGAGGTCGTCGGTGATGTGAAGGGCCGGGTCTGTGTCCTGGTCGACGACATGATCGACACGGGTGGCACGATCTGTGCGGCGGCGGACGCCCTGTTCGCGCACGGTGCGGAGGATGTCATCGTGACGGCGACGCACGGTGTGCTGTCGGGTCCGGCGGCGGACCGGCTGAAGAACTCGAAGGTGAGCGAGTTCGTGTTCACGGACACGCTGCCGACGCCGGGTGAGCTGGAGCTGGACAAGATCACGGTGCTGTCCATCGCGCCGACGATCGCGAACGCGGTGCGTGAGGTGTTCGAGGACGGTTCGGTGACGAGCCTGTTCGAGGAGCAGTGAGCCGTCCGCGGGCTCACTGAAGATCGATTTCTGGTACGGCCTCCGCGCCGAGTAAGCTGTGACAGTTGCTCGGCGAGGGAGGCCGTACCGCGTTTTCGGGGTATGGCTGTCCGTTATCGACGCGCTCTTCGTAGCAGGCCGTTCGTGGCCGGGTGACCACTTTCCCCACGTACTACGAGGAGTGACATGTCCGAGGTCAAGATCGCCGCTGAGACCCGCACCGAGTTCGGCAAGGGTGCCGCGCGTCGTATCCGTCGTGACAGCAAGGTTCCCGGTGTCGTGTACGGCCACGGTGCCGACCCGGTTCACGTGACGCTTCCGGGTCACGAGCTGCTGCTCGCCCTGCGTACGCCGAACGTGCTGCTGTCCCTGGAGCTCGACGGCAAGTCGCAGCTGGCCATCCCGAAGGCCGTGCAGCGTGACGCGATCAAGGGCTTCCTGGAGCACGTCGACCTGCTGCTCGTCCGCAGTGGCGAGAAGGTCACGGTCGAGGTCTACGTCCACACCGAGGGCGAGCTGGCTCCGGGCGCCTACCTGCTCGAGCACGTGCTGAGCACGCTGACGGTCGAGGCCGAGGCCACGCACATCCCCGAGTCGGTCACCGTGTCCATCGAGGGTCTGGAGGCCGGTGCCGCCATCCTCGCGAAGGACATCCCGCTGCCGTCGGGCACGAAGCTGGCGATCGACGAGGACGCGGTCGTCCTCCAGGTCCTGGCCGCGCAGGCGGAGGAGGCCTCTGCGGAGGCCGAGGGTGCGGGCGACGAGGCCGCCGAGGCCTGATCCCCCCGAATTTCTCTGTTGTCAGCCGCCGTTCCGTTCCGGAGCGGCGGCTGGCGCGTATCCAGCACACATGGGAGACACGGACGTGACGACCGACGCCAATGCGCCCTGGCTGATCGTGGGGCTCGGCAATCCGGGGCCGGAGTATGCGATGAACCGGCACAACGTGGGCTTCATGGTGGCCGATCTGCTGGCGGAGCGGGTCGGCGGGAAGTTCAAGCGGGCCGGGAAGGCGCAGGCTCAGGTGATCGAGGGGCGGATCGGTCCGCCGGGTCCTGCGAACCGGCGGGTGATTCTGGCGAAGCCGATGTCGTACATGAATCTGTCGGGTGGTCCGGTGAACGCGCTGCGGGATTTCTACAAGGTGCCGGTGGGTCATGTGGTGGCGGTGCATGACGAGTTGGACATCGAGCACGGGGTGCTGCGGTTGAAGCTGGGCGGGGGTGACAACGGGCACAACGGGCTGAAGTCGATGACGAAGGTGATGGGTCCGGACTATCACCGGGTGCGTTTCGGTATCGGACGTCCGCCGGGGCGGATGCAGGTGGCGGATTTCGTGCTGAAGGACTTCTCGTCGGCGGAGCGCAAGGAGCTGGGGTATTTCGTGGACCGTGCGGCGGATGCGGTGGAGGCCCTGGTGATCGAGGGGCTTGAGCGGGCGCAGTCGACGTACAACTCGTGAGGGACCGGGTGCTGTCCGGTCCGGCTGCGGGGGGACAACGGCGACTTGTCGCCCGGCCGGGTTGACCGGGTGCAGTGCCATGGCCAAGGATCGCGGCCATGTGTCCCCGGGCGTCCTCCAGTCAGAGCGCGTATGCGGCGCTGCGGTTCGGGCGGCTGGCGGCGATGGGTGTGGTCGCGGCGTTGATCCTCGTCGCGGGTGTGTGGGGTTCCTGGGGTACGGCGCAGCACGTGATGCTGACCAAGGGGCGTGAGCAGGGGACGATGCGGGTGACGTCCTGTGCGGACGATGTCTGCTGGGGGCCGTTCCGGCCGACGTCGGTGGGGTCGCAGGCGCGTGGCCGGGTGGTCATCGAGCGGTCGGTGGCGGTGGAGGCGGGGCGGACGTACTCCGTGGCGGTGAAGCCGGGCAGTGCTCGTGTGGTGCGTACGGGGCCTGCGGGGCTGTTGTATGCGTGGGTTCCGCTGGCGGGTGCGTTGTTGCTGGCGTCGGTGGTGGTGGCGGGTGGTCTGCGGTTGCCGCGGGTGGCGTGGTTGATGGCGGGGGCGGGTGTCACGTTCTTGACGGCGACGTTCCTGGTGCTGTGAACCGGTGATGTTCCAGGTGCTGTGAACGGGTGTGGCCCCCGTCCTCGTGGTGCGAGGGCGGGGGCCACCTTGTGTGGGCCGGGGGGTCAGCCGGTGTTGCGCAGTCCGGCGGCGACGCCGTTGACGGTGAGGAGCAGGGCCCTGGAGAGCAGCGGGTCCGGTTCGGAGCCGGCTGCGGCCTCGTCGCGCTGGCGCTTGAGGAGGGCGACCTGGAGGTAGGAGATGGGGTCCAGGTAGGCGTCGCGGATGGCGAAGGTCTGCTGGAGGACGGGGTGGTTGTCGAGCAGTCGTTCGCCGCCGGTGACGCGCAGCACCTCGCGGACGGTGAGTTCGTGTTCGGCCTTGATGGTGTCGAAGACGTGCTTGAGCTCGTCGGGGACGAGGGTCTCGACGTAGTGGCCGGCGATCCTGAGGTCCGTCTTGGCCAGCGTCATCTCGACGTTGGAGAGGAAGTTGCGGAAGAAGTGCCACTGCTCGTGCATCTCGTCGAGGACGCTGTCGAGGCCGGTCTCGCGCAGGGCCTTGAGGCCGGAGCCGACGCCGAACCAGCCGGGCACGATCTGCCGGGACTGGGTCCAGCCGAAGACCCACGGGATGGCGCGCAGTCCGTCGAGCGAGACGCCCGAGCCGGGGCGGCGGGAGGGCCGTGAGCCCAGGTGCAGGTCGGCGAGCTGGTCGACCGGCGTGGAGGCGAGGAAGTAGGTCGGCAGGTCGGGGTCCTCGACGAGCCGGCGGTAGGCGGCGTGGGCGGCGTCGGAGACGACGTCCATCGCGGCGTCCCAGCGGGCGAGTGACTCGTCGGACTGGCGGGGGGCGGTGTGCAGGGCGGATGCCTGGAGGGTGGCGGCGACGGTCAGTTCGAGGTTCTCGCGGGCGAGTGACGGTACGAGGTACTTGTCGGAGATGACCTCGCCCTGTTCGGTCACCTTGATCTCGCCTTCGAGGGTGCCCCACGGCTGGGCGAGGATCGCGTCGTGGGAGGGGCCGCCGCCGCGGCCGACGGTGCCGCCGCGGCCGTGGAAGAGGCGCAGGCGGACGCCGTAGCGGTGGGCGACGTCGCGCAGGCGGCGCTGGGCGCGGTGGATCTCCCACTGGGAGGTGGTGATGCCGCCGAACTTGGAGGAGTCGGAGTAGCCGAGCATGACCTCCTGGACGTCGCCGCGCAGGGCGACCAGGCGCCGGTAGGAGGGGTCGGCGAGCATCTCGTCGAGGATGACGTCGGCGGCGCGCAGTTCGTCGGTGGTCTCCAGCAGCGGCACGATGCCGATCTTGGCCCAGCCGGCGTGCAGGTCGATGAGTCCGGCCTCGCGGGCGAGGACGGCGGCGGCGAAGACGTCGTCGGCGCCCTGGCACATGGAGATGATGTACGACTCGATGACCTCGGGTCCGAAGACTTCGAGTGCCTTCTTGACGGTCTGGAAGACGCCGAGGGTCTTCTCGCCCGCGGCGTCGACGGGGGCGGGGCTGGGGGCGAGGGGGCGCCGGGAGCGCAGTTCCTTGGCGAGGAGCTTGCCGCGGTAGTCGCGGGGCATGTCGGCGTAGCGCCAGGATTCCTCGCCGAGGCGGTCGAAGAGCTGGCCGAGGGCGTGGTGGTGGGCGTCGGCGTGTTCGCGGACGTCCATGGTGGCGAGCTGGAGGCCGAAGGCGGCGAGGGTGCGGATGGTGCGGTTCATCCGGCCGTCGGCGAAGAGGGCGCCGCGGTGCTCGCGCAGGGAGCTCTGGATGAGGGTGAGGTCGGCGAGCAGTTCGCCGGTGCCGAGGTAGTCGCGGCCGTCCTGGTGGGGGGTGCCCTTGGCGAGGCGCTGCTTGGTGTTCTCGAGCTTCTGGCGGATGCAGGTGGCCTTGAGCCGGTAGGGCTCTTCGGCGTTGAGCCGCTTGTAGCGGGGGCTGATCTCGGGGAGCTGCTCGAGGTCGGTCTGGAGGGAGGTGAGCAGTTCTTCGGTGGCGCCGGTGTATCTGATGGAGTTCGACAGGAAGCCGCGGAGCTCGTCGATCATGTCCAGGGCGTCGTTGATGCCGTGTTCGTGCTGGAGGATCAGGACGTCCCAGGTGACCTGGGGGGTGACGTTGGGGTTGCCGTCGCGGTCGCCGCCGATCCAGGTGCCGAAGGTGAGGGGGCGGGTGTCGTCGGGGAGGACGACGCCGACGCGTTCGAGTTCGGCGGTGAGGTCCTCGAGGACGTCGCCGACGGCGCCGGCGTGCAGTTCGTCGAGGTAGTAGATGGCGTTGCGGGCCTCGTCGGCGGGCTCGGGGCGGACGACGCGCAGTTCGTCGGTCTGCCAGACGAGGTCGATGTTCTCGGCCAGTCGGGTGTCGTAGCGGCGTCGGTCGGTCTCGGTGACGGGGGTTTCGAGGAGGGCGGCGATGCGGCGCAGCTTGTTGAGGACCGAGCGGCGGGCGGCTTCGGTGGGGTGTGCGGTGAAGACGGGGCGCACGTTGAGGTTGCGGACGGTGTCGCGCAGGTGGTCGGGGTCGGCGTCCTTGAGGCGGTCGGCCGTGCGGGCGAGGAGGCCGCCTTCGGCGGCGCGCCTGGCGCGCAGTTCGCGGCCGCGGTGCACCTGTTCGGTGACGTTCGCCAGGTGGAAGTACGTGGAGAAGGCGCGGACCAGCTTGGCTGCGGTCTCCAGTTCGGTGCCGCGGAGCAGCTCGGCGGCGGCTTCGCCGTCCTCGCGGGTCAGGCTGCGGACCTTCTCGACGAGTTCCAGGAGTTCGGGGCCCTCCTGGCGTACGAGGGTTTCTCCCAGCAGGTCGCCCAGGCGGCGGATGTCGGCGCGCAGCTCGCTGCTGGTCGTCGTGGTCTGTTCGTCGGCACTGCTCACAGGTGCGGCTCCTTGCAGTGTTGAAGCTCGTCTGAAGCTCGTCTGGCGGGGAACCCGGGTGGTGACCGCGCGGCGGGGTGCCGCTCAGGGACGTGGCGCCCGGGAAGATTTCAGAACGGACCGCGCTGTCCGACCGACTCCAAGGATAGGTGTCCATGCGGAGGCGCAGACTGTCGGGCTGTTGCCGTCGGCTTTCGCGCTGCCATACTTACGATACCGTAGGTTACGGAACCGTAGGGATGCCCGTCAGCTCCAGGGATGTCTGTCGGGTCCCTGCTTCCGGCATTTTCTGACTCTTGACCCTCGACCCCACAAGGGGACGCCCATGACCGCAAGCTCCGATGTGTTCGAAGACGCCCCCCGGGCGGACGACGACGGCTCGCTGCCGCCCGCCACGCTGGGCGGTGAGCAGAAGCGTTCGGTGGAACAGTTCGCGCTGCTCCTCTTCATCGTCTTTCCCTTCCTCGCCCTGCTGGCGGCGGTGCCGCTGGCCTGGGGCCGGGGGGTGAGCTGGCTGGACCTCGGCCTGCTGGTGTTCTTCTACTACCTGGGCTGCCACGGCATCACGATCGGTTTCCACCGGTACTTCACGCACGGTTCCTTCAAGGCCAAGCGGCCGCTGCGGATCGCGCTGGCGATCGCCGGTTCGATGGCGGTGGAGGGGCCGGTGGTGCGCTGGGTCGCCGATCACCGCAAGCACCACAAGTACTCGGACGCCGAGGGTGACCCGCATTCGCCGTGGCGTTTCGGTGAGACGCTTCCGGCGCTGATGAAGGGCCTGTGGTGGGCGCACATCGGCTGGATGTTCGACGAGGAGCGGACTTCGCAGGAGAAGTACGCGCCTGATCTGATCAAGGACCCGGCGATCCGGGCGATCTCGCGGCAGTTCCTCGCCTGGACGGCGCTGTCGCTGGCGCTGCCTGCTGTGATCGGTGGTCTGGTGACGATGTCCTGGTGGGGCGCGTTCACCGGTTTCTTCTGGGGTTCGCTGGTGCGGGTGGCGCTGCTGCACCATGTGACGTGGTCGATCAACTCGATCTGTCATGCGGTGGGCAAGCGGCCCTTCAAGTCGCGTGACCGTTCGGGCAACGTGTGGTGGCTGGCCGTGCTGTCGTGCGGTGAGTCCTGGCACAACCTGCACCATGCGGACCCGACGTCGGCGCGGCACGGTGTGGAGCGCGGTCAGCTGGATTCCTCGGCGCGGATCATCCGCTGGTGCGAGCGGCTGGGCTGGGCGTACGACGTGCGCTGGCCGTCACGCTCGCGTATCGATTCCCGCCGGAACCCGGACGGGACGGGCGCCCGCCGCAGGCCGGAGACCGCCGAAGCGGCATGATGGACGGCGTGGCGACCGACTCGAGCACATCCGGCAACGACAAGCAGCGGCGTCCGCGCCGCACCCGTATGACCGGTGCGGAGAGACGTCAGCAGCTGCTCGAGATCGGTCGCACGCTGTTCGCCGCGAAGGGTTTCGAGGCCACGTCGGTGGAGGAGATCGCGGCGAAGGCCGGGGTCTCCAAGCCGGTGGTGTACGAGCACTTCGGCGGCAAGGAGGGCCTGTACGCGGTGGTGGTGGACCGGGAGATGCGCCGGCTGCTGGACATGGTGACCAGCTCGCTGACGGCCGGCCACCCCCGTGAGCTGTGCGAGCAGGCCGCGTTCGCGCTCCTGGACTACATCGAGGAGTACACGGACGGTTTCCGGATTCTGGTGCGTGACTCCCCGATCCCGCAGTCGACGGGTTCCTTCGCGTCGCTGATCTCGGACATCGCCACCCAGGTGGAGGACATCCTGGGCCGCGAGTTCAAGAGCCGTGGCTTCGATCCGAAGCTGGCGCCCCTGTACGCGCAGGCGCTGGTGGGCATGGTGGCGCTGACGGGTCAGTGGTGGCTGGACGTGCGGCGGCCGAAGAAGGCCGAGGTGGCCGCGCATCTGGTGAATCTGGCGTGGCACGGGCTGGACGGCCTGGAGGCGAAGCCGCGCCTGATAGGCCACCGCAAGGCGTAGGGTCCGTCGTCGGTCAGGTCGCAGTCGCGGGGTCCGGCACCGGTCGGTGACCGCTCGTTCCCTGCGGCCCGACCGACGACAGGCTCTGGTCTTCGGCAACCGGTTCCAGGAATTCGAGCCGGTTGCCGACCGGGTCCTCGGAGTAGAAGCGGCGGTGGCCGGGCAGGCCGTCGTCCCAGGTGACGGGGGCCCGGTGGGCGGTGAGCCGGTCGGCGTACGCCTCGATGCCGCGGACTCGCAGGCCGGGGTGGGCCTTCTTCGCGGGCCGGAAGTCCTTTTCGATCCCGAGGTGCAGCCGCACCGTTCCCGCGGCGAACCAGCAGCCGCCGCGGGCGGCGAGGGCGGGTGGCTTGGGGATCTCGGTCATGCCGAGGACGTGTGTGTAGTACGCGCGGAGGGCGTCCTCCGAGCCGGGCGGGGCGGCGAGCTGGACGTGGTCGACGGCGGTCAGCACCTCAGTCCGCCTTCCGGGCGACGGCGAAGACGCGGCGGAACGGGAACACCGTGCCGTGTCCGCCGGCCGGGTAAGCGGTGCGCAGGGCCTCGCGGTACTCGTCGACGAAGGCGTCCGCGTCCGGGCCCAGTTCGGTGAGGACGGGCCGCAGACCCGTCCCCTTCACCCAGTCCAGCACCGGGTCCTCGCCCGGGAGGAGATGCAGGTACGTGGTCTCCCAGACGTCGGTCCGGCAGCCGAGGGCGACGAGGCGGTCCAGGTAGCCGGCGGGGGTGAGGATCGCCCCGTCGTGGCGCAGCGTCTCGCCGAGGCGGTCCTGCCAGCGCGGGGAGCGGGCGATCTCGCGCATGAGGCGGTGGCTGGGCGAGTCGAAGTTGCCGGGGACCTGGAAGGCGAGGGTGCCGCCGGGGGCGAGGCCCTCGACCCAGGCGGGGAAGGACGCGGGGTGCCCGGGCACCCACTGCAGGGTGGCGTTGCTGATGATCAGGTCGTACGGCTCCGCGGGCGTCCAGGTGCGGGCGTCGGCGCCTGCGAAGTCGAGCCGGCCGCCGCCCGGGGTGGGGCCGGCGTGGTCGGTGCGGGCGCGTTCCAGCATCTGCGGGGAGTTGTCGTAGCCGGTGATGTGTGCGGTGGGCCAGCGTTCGGCGAGCAGGGCGGTGACGTTGCCGGGGCCGCAGCCGAGGTCGGCGATGCGGGCCGGTTCCCGCGGCAGGGCCGGCACGCGGGCGAGGAGGTCGGCGAAGGGGCGGGCGCGGTGGTCGGCGTGGCGCAGGTACTGGCTGGGGTCCCAGTGGGGAGCGGCGGCGGGCATGGCGGGCCTCCTGGAGGGTCACGTCCGGTGGGGACGTGACCTGGGCGAGGTGTCCTGGGCGATCTCCACCCTCACACCCCAAGTATCTTGACGTCAAGAGACTTCACGTCGACACAACCACTACACTGATCGTCATGGAGGACGAGGTCGATCGGCTGGTCGCAGCGTGGCGCCGGGAGCGCCCTGACCTCGACGTGGAACCGCTCGAGGTGCTCAGCCGGGTGAGCAGGCTGGCCCGGCACCTGGACCGGGCACGCCGGCTGGCGTTCGCCGAGCACAGTCTGGAGCCCTGGGAGTTCGACGTCCTGACGTCGCTGCGGCGCGCGGGCGCCCCTTACCAGCTCTCCCCCGGCCAGCTCCTCACCCAGACCCTGGTCACCTCGGGCACGATGACGAACCGCATCGACCGGCTCGCCAAGAAGGGGCTGGTGGAGCGGCTGCCCGACCCCAGCGACCGGCGGGGCGTGCTGGTGCGGCTCACGGAGGAGGGCCAGGACCGCGCCGACCAGGCACTGGCCGGACTCCTGGACCAGGAGCGCGCGATCCTCGCGGAGCTCAGCCGCGGGCAGCGCGGCGAACTGGCCGCACTGCTACGCCAGTTGACCGCCCCGTTCGACAACATCCCCGGTTAGGTCGGCGGGTCCGACCCCGGCCCGGCGCGCGAGCGCGACCGCGGCGAGCGTGGAGTGCACCCCGAGCTTGCCGAGGACGTTCTGCATGTGGGTCCGCACGGTGTGCGGCGAGAGGAACAGCCGCTCGGCGACCGCCTTGCGCCCCAGCCCGGCCACCATGCACCGCAGCACTTCCCGCTCCCTCGGCGTGAGGGACTCCACCAGCCGCTCGCTCTCGGTGCGGTGCTTGCGGGCGGCGGTCAGCTCCCGCAGCACGCCGGTGAGCAGGGCGGGCGGCAGATGCGTCTCGTCCCGCAGGACTCCCCGGATGACGGTGAGCAGCCGGGACAGCGAGCAGTCCTTGGCGACCCAGCCCGAGGCGCCGGCCTGCAGGGCGAGGGCCGCGCGGCGCGGGTCGTCCCTCTCGGCGAGCACCACCGTGCGGACGTGGGGCTGACCGGAGCGGACGCCGGCGACGAGCGAGATCCCGTCGACGAGCCCGTCCTCGTTGCTCTCCTGCACGGGGACGGCCGGACGCGTGCCCGGCACGTTGCCGCCCAGGTCCGCGTCGACGAGAGCCACGTCGAATCTGCGCCCTTCCGCGGCGCCCCGCTCCAGGCAGCGCAGAGCGGCGGGGCCACTGCCCGCCGCGGACACGTCGACGTCGGGCTCGGCGGCCAGGGCCGCGGCGAGCGACTCGGCGAAGATGCGGTGGTCGTCGACGACCAGGACACGGATGCGAACCACTGAAACCCCCACTGTCGGAGGACGGCCTGCGCAGGTACGGCGCCCGGAATGATCCCCTGGCCCCCAGGGCCCGGGGTGGGGCGACGCAGCCGCACGGCCGCCGCCGTGCTGGAACTGCTACCCCCACTCCGGGCGTCGTACCCGGCTGTCTCGCCCCCTGATCAGCACCGGCCCCCACCGGCACTGTTCATCAGGGTAGGGCCGGGAGCGGGGAGCGGAAGGCGATTTGCAGAACTGGCCGGCCGGCGCGTTTATGGTGGGCCGTATGTTCCGTCTTGAGACAGAAGTGGACCGGGAGCGACGGGATCTGCTGCGCAGGCGGCTGCGGGACGCCAACACGCGGGCCTCCCCGGTGCTGCGCTCCCTGCGCGGAACCCCCGGTGAACGAGAGGTTCCGCTTCATGTCTGGGCGCTGGACGGGACGGGGGCTCTCGCGGGGGGTCTGGTCGGGCACGCGTGGGCGACCTGGCTCCACGTCACGTATCTCTGGGTGGACGAGCGGTACCGGGGGGCCGGGCTCGGGGCCCGGCTGCTCGCCCGGGCGGAGCGGGCGGCGCGGGACGACCACGGTTGCCGCAGTGCCCGGCTGGAGACCTGGGACTTCCAGGCGCCCGGGTTCTACGAGAAGCAGGGCTACGAGGTGGTGTGCGTGATCCCCGGCTATCCGCCGGGGATCACCGAGTACACGCTGACGAAGCGTCTGACCCGCTGAGCGACGTGATCCTCGCGGCACACGGACGCCCGGCCCGCTTCTCGTGCGCCGCCGCGCGGCGGACCGCCCGGACGGGCTGAGGAGACCGGCGCTCAGCCCACCCGGTGGGCGCCCGCCGCGGGCACCGCCGGGAAGACGCGGGGGGCGGTGTGACCGGCCGCGGTGAACGCCTCCGTCACCGCCTTGGTGACGGTGTCGACGTCGGCGGACTCCACGAGGACGACCGCCGAACCGCCGAAGCCCCCGCCGGTCATCCGAGCGCCGAGCGCCCCGGCCGCGTTGGCGGCGAAAACCGCGAGGTCCAGCTCGGGGCAGGAGATGCGCAGGTCGTCGCGGAGGGAGGCGTGCCCCTCGGTGAGGACGGGCCCGATGCCGCGCACGTCTCCCGCGTCCAGCAGGCCGATGACCCGCTCCACCCGGTGGTCGTCGGAGACCACGTGCCGTACGTAGCGGCGCACGCGCTCGTCGGTGAGCCGGGCCAGGGCCGCGTCGAGGTCCTCGTGGGCGACGTCGCGCAGATGGGAGACGCCGAGCTGCCGGGCGCCCTCCTCGCATCCCTGGCGCCGCTCGGCGTAGGCGCCGTCGCCGAGGGCGTGCTTCACGCGGGTGTCGACGACGAGCAGTTCGAGACCCTGGGCGGCGAGGTCGAAGGGGACCTGACGGATCGACAGGTCGCGGCAGTCGAGGTGCAGGGCGTGCCCCTCGGTGCAGCACGCGGACGCCGTCTGGTCCATGATCCCGCAGGGCACGCCGACGAAGTCGTTCTCGGCGCGCTGGGCGAGGCGGGCCAGTTCGGGCCGGGTGAGCCCGAATCCGAAGAGGTCGTTCAGGGATAGCGCCGTGACGACTTCGAGGGCCGCGGAGGAGGAGAGGCCCGCGCCGGTCGGCACGGTGGACGCCAGGTGCACGTCGGCGCCGGTCACGGCGTGCCCGGCGGCGCGCAGGGCCCACACCACGCCGGCCGGGTACGCGGCCCAGCTGGTGTTGGTCAGCGGCTCGAGCGAGTCGACGTGCAGTTCGACGACGGGACCCTCGACGTCGGCCGAGTGGAGCCGCAGGATGCCGTCGTCGCGCCGGGAGACCGCCGCCACCGCGGTGTGCGGCAGGGCGAGCGGCATCACGAACCCCTCGTTGAAGTCCGTGTACTCACCGATCAGGTTGACCCGGCCGGGGGCCGCCCAGACGCCTTCCGGCGCGGCCCCGTACAGCTCCTGGAATCCTTCGCGAACCCCCACCTGGTACTCCCTCAGTCCCTGTTCTGTGCGAACGCCCACGCGTCCGCGACGATCCCCGCGAGATCCGCGCGGGACGGGTTCCAGCCGAGCCGCTCGCGCGCGGTGGCGGCGGAGGCGACCAGGACGGCCGGGTCGCCGGCCCGGCGCGGCGCCGCCACCTCGGGGATCGGGTGCCCGGTCACCTGCCGGACGGTCTCGATGACCTCGCGGACGGAGAAGCCGTTGCCGTTGCCCAGGTTGCAGATGAGGTGCTCGCCCGGGCGGGCCGCGGTCAGCGCCAGCAGGTGCGCCTCGGCGAGGTCGGCGACGTGGATGTAGTCGCGGACGCAGGTGCCGTCCGGGGTCGGGTAGTCGTCCCCGTAGACCGAGATCGCGTCGCGGCGGCCCTGGGCGACCTGGAGGACCAGCGGGATGAGGTGCGACTCGGGGTCGTGCCGCTCGCCGCAGTCCCCGTAGGCGCCGGCCACGTTGAAGTAGCGCAGGGACACCGCGCCGAGTCCGTGGGCCGCCGCCTCGCCGCTGATCATGTGGTCGACGGCGAGCTTGGAGGCGCCGTAGGGGTTCGTCGGGGCGGTCGGGGCGCTCTCCACGATCGGGGTGACCTCGGGCTCGCCGTAGGTCGCGGCGGTGGAGGAGAAGACGAGTGTGCGCACGCCCGCGGAGCGCATCGCGGCGAGCAGCGCCATGGTGCCGCCGACGTTGTTGTCCCAGTACTTCTCGGGCTTGACGACGGACTCGCCGACCTGGGAGAAGGCGGCGAAGTGCAGGACCGCGTCGTAGGAGGAGTCCAGCCATTTGGTGGCGTCGCGGATGTCGCCCTCGATGAACGCGGCGCCCGCCGGGACTCCCTCGCGGAAGCCGGTCGAGAGGTTGTCGAGGACGGTGACCTCGTGGCCCGCCTCCAGCAGATGCCGCGCGACCACGCTGCCGACATAGCCCGCGCCGCCGGTGACCAGGTACTTCCCACTCATGAACTCGCTACCTCTCGCAGTCGCTGAGCCGCGGTCTCCGGCGGCACGTCGTTGATGAACACGCTCATGCCGGACTCGGAACCCGCGAGAAACTTCAGCTTGCCGGAAGTGCGGCGAATGGTGAAAAGCTCGAGGTGGAGTGCGAAGTCGTCGCGTTCGGCGCCCTCGAACTCCTCCAGCGTGCCGAACGGCGCCTGGTGCCAGGCGGCGATGTACGGCGTCGCGGGCTCGCCCTCGCCCTCTTTCCCTCCGTCCCGCCGGTCGAAGATCCGGTCGAAGCGCCTCAAGAGTTCCAGATAGACCTGGGGGAACTCTGTGCGCGCGCCGTCGTCGAGGCCGAGCAGGTCGGGGACCCGGCGCTTGGGGTAGAGGTGCACCTCGTAGGGCCAGTGCGCCGCGTACGGCACGAAGGCCGCCCAGTGCTCGGTCTCCAGGACGACCCGGTCGCCCTCGGCGAGTTCGCGGGCCACGACCTCGTCGAAGAGGTTGCCGCCGTCGGTGGCCTGCTTGTGGGCGGCCAGCGAGCGCAGCATCAGGGCGGTGCGCGGGGTGGTGAAGGGGTAGGCGTAGATCTGGCCGTGCGGGTGGCCGAGGGTGACGCCGATCTCGGCACCGCGGTTCTCGAAGCAGAAGACCTGTTCGACGGAGGGGAGATGGGACAGTTCGGCGGTGCGGTCGGTCCACGCCTCCAGGACCAGGCCCGCCTGCTCCTCGGTGAGGTCGGCGAAGGACGCGTCGTGGTCGGAGGTGAAGCAGACGACCTCACAGCGGCCGGAGTCACCCGCCAGCGAGGGGAAACGGTTCTCGAAGACCACCACGTCGTAGGAGGAGTCCGGGATCTCGCTCAGCCTCTCGCCCCGGGAGGGGCACAGCGGGCACTCGTCGGCCGGCGGGTGGTAGGTGCGGCCCTGGCGGTGCGAGGCGACGGCCACCGAGTCGCCGAGCAGCGGGTCGCGGCGGACCTCGGAGGTGGTGACGGTCGGCTCCAGCGGACGCCGGTCCGCCGCGTCGCGCACTGTGTCGTCCCGCGAGTCGTAATAGACGAGCTCACGGCCGTCCGCCAGCCGGGTCGAGGTCTTCTTCACTGCCGGACTCCCCTGTCCCACCCATCAAACAGAACCGAACACAACAAACCACAAGTCCCCACGGGCGTCAACATCACAATCAAACAAAGAACATCAACTGAAGTGTTCATTTTCTGAACGCGGAGGCGTAGGTTCCGGTCGGATACGTTCACGCAACGAAGCGAGTTCCTATGCAGTCCCCCACCTCCCTGCCCCACGGCACCTATCTCGCCGAGGGGCTCCGACTCCCCACGAACGGGCTCGACTACGCGATCCTGGCGATCTACTTCGTCGTGGTGCTGGGCATCGGCTTCGCCGCGCGCCGCTCGGTGAAGACGAGTCTCGACTTCTTCCTGTCCGGGCGCTCCCTGCCGGCCTGGGTCACGGGTCTCGCGTTCGTCGCGGCCAACCTGGGCGCGACCGAGATCCTCGGCATGGCCGCGACCGGCGCGCAGTACGGCGTGGCCGTCGTCCACTGGTACTGGATCGGCGCCATCCCCGCCATGGTCTTCCTGGGCCTGGTGATGATGCCGTTCTACTACGGCTCCAAGGTCCGCTCGGTGCCGGAGTTCCTGCTCCAGCGTTTCGACAGGTCCGCACATCTGCTGAGCTCGGTCCTGTTCGCCTTCGCCGCCGTGCTGATCGCGGGCGTGAACCTCTACGCGCTGGCGATCGTCGTCGAGGCACTGCTGGGCTGGCCGCAGTGGGTGGCGATCGTCGTCGCGGGCTTCTTCGTCCTCGCGTACATCACCTTCGGCGGTCTGTCCTCGGCGATCTACAACGAGGTCCTGCAGTTCTTCGTGATCCTCGCCGCGCTCATCCCGCTCTCCGTCCTCGGCCTGAAGAAGGTCGGCGGCTGGGACGGCCTGACCGACTCGCTCACCAAGAGCCACGGCGACAACTTCCTGTCCGCCTGGGGCGGTACGGGCATCGGTGACCCCAACCCGCTCGGCGCGAACTGGCTGACGATCGTCCTCGGTCTCGGCTTCGTGCTCTCCTTCGGCTACTGGACGACGAACTTCGCCGAGGTGCAGCGCGCGCTGTCCGCGAAGAACCTCTCCGCCGCCCAGCGCACCCCGCTGATCGCCGCGTTCCCGAAGATCTTCATCGTGTTCCTGGTGATGATCCCGGGTCTGGTGGCCGCCGTCCTCGTACCGAAGATAGGCACCGGCGGCTCGGACCTCCAGTACAACGACGCCATCCCGTACCTGATGCAGGAGCTGCTGCCCAACGGTGTCCTCGGCATCGCGGTGACCGGCCTGCTCGCCGCGTTCATGGCCGGCATGGCGGCGAACGTGTCGTCCTTCAACACCGTGTTCACCACCGACATCTGGCAGCGGTACGTGGTCACGGACCGCGAGGACGGCTACTACGTCAAGTTCGGCCGGCTGATCACCGCGATCGGTGTGCTGGCCTCCATCGGCACGGCGTTCATCGCCTCCAGCTTCTCCAACATCATGAGCTACCTCCAGACGCTCTTCTCCTTCTTCAACGTGCCGATGTTCGTGGTCTTCATCATCGGCATGTTCTGGAAGCGCGCCTCCGTGAAGTCCGGTGTCTGGGGCCTGGTCGCGGGCACCACGGCCGCGATGGTGAACTACTTCTGGATCTACAAGCAGGGTGTCATCGGCATCCCGAGCGACCAGGGCGCCAACTTCGTGTCGGCGATCGTCGGTTTCGTCGCGGGCGCGGTCGTCATGGTCGCCGTCACCCTGTTCACCGCTCCGAAGCCGGAGGCCGAACTGGCGGGACTGGTCTACGGAACGACCTCCCCGGGTCTCGCGGAACCGCCCGCGGCGGGCGACGACGCCTGGTACCGCAAGCCGGCGCTGCTGGGCTGGGGCGCGATCGCCCTGGCCGCGCTGTGCTACGTCCCGTACTCCTTCTGACCCGATCGGAGGCACTGACCATGTCCGAACTGCAGCGCGAAGTCTCCGAACTGGAGAGCAAGTCCGCGACCGCCGCCCGTCTCTTCGACATCCGGCGGATCATCGGCGGCCTGTTCGTGGTCTACGGCGTGATCGTCACGATCGCCGGGATCAACCCGTCCGACGCCGACCTGAAGAAGGCCCAGGACGTCAACATCAACCTCTGGACGGGCCTCGCGATGCTCGCCCTGGGGCTGTTCTTCCTGGTGTGGCTCAAGCTTCGCCCCATCGCCCCGGCGACGCCGGACGAGACCGGGGCGCCGGACGAGCACGCGTGACGCACCCGGGCCCGGCCGGCCGTTCCGGTCGGTGCCCGAGGCAGGCGGGGCCGGAGTTCACTCCGGCCCCGCACCCGTCTGTGCAGGGAGGTGCGGCACCGGACCCGCCCGGTCGAGCAGCCCGGTGCGCGCGGCCAGTGCCGCCGCCTCCAGGCGCGAGCCCACGCCCAGTTTCATCAGCACCCGCTGGACATGGGTGCGCGCGGTGCTGGGCGCGATGCCCATCCCCGCCGCGATCAGCCGGGTGTCCTCGCCGTCGGCGACCCGCACCAGCACCTCCACCTCGCGCGGGGTGAGCATCTGGAGCAGCCGCTGGCCCTCGTCGTCGGGCTGCGCGGCCGGATTGAGCAGCTCGCCGAACGCGCCCTGCAGCAACTGCGGGGCCACGGCGACCTCCCCGGCCCTCGCCTTCATGATCGCGCGCTCGACGCCCTCGATCCGCTCGTCGTGCCGCACGTACCCGGAGGCACCGGCGGCGAAGGCGGCGGCGATCCCGCGCGGGTTCGGCACCGGCCCGAGCACCAGGACCGCCACCTGCGGGCGCTCCCGCTTGATCTTCACCACCGGGTCGAAGATCCCCGGCTCGGCCGGTGTCGCCGTGCCGATCAGGCACACCTCGGGTGCCCGGGCGATCACCAGCTCGGCCGCCCCCGCGGCGGGCGCCGCGGCGGCGAGCACCCGGTGCCCGCGCAGTTTCAGCGCCGAGGCCAGTGCCTCGGCGAGCAGTCGGTGGTCGTCGACCACCATGAGCCGAACTCCCATCGAGCAACCCCCAGTCCCCCTGAGCATCCCCACTGGTTCCCCGTGGTAACGAGCCCCCCGGCTCTCCATCCCCCGGAAGCTACACGCTTGTTCGACGTTGCGCTTCCCCTACCGGGGAGAAGCGACCCGGAACACCGAAATCCCTCCCCCTCGCGCACGATGCGGGGTAGGCGCACGGCCCCGCCCCTGAGCAGGGACGGGGCCGTCGGCCACGGGTGCGGTACCGCGCGCGGTACCCGGCGCGTCCTGGCGCGCGGCGCGCTCCTCGGCGCCGGGCGCGCTACTTGGCGCCGAACCCGAGAGCCGTGTACTCCTTCTCGTCCTTCGAGTACGGCTTGCTGATCAGCTCCTTGCCCATGAACAGGCGGCCGGAGGTGTAGAGCAGCTCGCAGGAGCTCGGGACCATGCTGCTGATCGCGCGCAGCACGGTCTCGGAGGCGGGGGTCTCCAGGAGCTTCGTCTGCTTCAGCGACTTGCCGTCCACCGAGACGACCTGGGCGCCCTTGTCGTACGGGCCGTCCTTGTACGCGATGACGTTGGCGCCGTCCATCCGGATGGGGAACATCGAGTAGCCGTCGCCCGCGTCGATCCGGTCGCCGGTGGTCTTCCCGGTGGCCAGCGAGAAGGAGATGATCTCGTTGGTCCGGCTGTACTGGGCGGTTCCCTCGTGCTCCTTGGTCGGCACGTACAGCTTGTCGTTGCCGACCGCGATGCCGTTGCAGTCGTGCACCTTGTTGACGCCGCAGTCGTGCTCGTACTTGCCGTCCGCCAGCGTGATCTTGGTGCGCAGCTTGCCGCTCTCGTCGAGCGAGAACGCGTCCGTGACACCGGAGGCGGTGATGTCACCGGAGTCGACGCCGAAGACCACCGGCTTGGTGGAGATCACCTTGGCGTTGTCGATGCCGGCCGGGAGCTTGTACGTCCACCTGACGCTGCCGCTCTTCGGGTCGAGCAGCTGCACCTGGTACTTCTCGTTGCCGTAGTCACCGCACTTGCGGACCGCGACGAGCTGCTCGCCGCCGGCGTAGCCGACGTCCTTGCAGGAGCTGACCTTCGGCTGCCACAGGACCTTGCCCGTCTTGGCGTCGAACGCGGCGCCGCCGGAGTAGCCGCCGCCGACCGCGACGGTGCTGCCGCTGATGGTGACCTCGCCGAACGCGATCTCCGTCCCGCTGATGGCGGCCGTCTTGGTCCACAGCTCCTTGCCGGTGTCCATGTCGAAGGCGACGACCTTCGTGCAGGGGTGGCGGTCGTTCTTGCCGCTGCGCTCGGCCTCCTCGGTCACCACCGCGGCGACGCCGTCCTCTGTGATCTCGCGCGAGCCCGCGCAGGTCTGGCCGGGCAGGTCGAGGGTCCACTTCTCGGAGCCGCTGTCGGGCTCGTAGCCCACGATCTTGCCGACGCCCGCCTTGGCGTACACCGCGTCGGTGAGCCAGGAGCCGGTGACGCTGTCGATCCGCTCGTCCTTGACCTCGTGCGCGGGCACCTGGAAGAGGACCTCGGCGGCCGGGTCGGAGGGGGCCTTCTCCTTGGCGCCGCCACCGCCGGAGGTGCCGGAGGTGTCGCCGCCCTTCCCGTCCGTGCCGCCGGAGTTGCCACCCGGTCCCGCGGAGGTGTCCTTGCTCTTGTCGTCCTTGCCGGAGGACGCCTTGTACCAGACACCGCCGCCGATGATGAGGGCGATGACGACGACGGCCGCGACGATGATGATCATCTGGGGGCTGAACTTCCGGCCGCCGCCCTGGTGGGGCACCTGCGGCTGCATCGGGAAGGTCTGCGGCTGCGGATAGCCGTACGGCGGCTGGGGCTGCTGGCCCGGATACCCGTACCCGGGCTGTCCGGGCGGCGGCGACTGCGGGGTGTGCGGGTAGCCGTAGCCCGGGCCCTGCGGCGGCTGCGGGGGCGCGCCCTGCGGCGGGGCGGGCGGGGGCGCCTGCGGGGGCTGGGGGGTCTGCGGGTAGCCGTAACCGGGGGCCGGAGGCTGCTGGGGCGCCCCGAAACCGCCCGGCGGCGGGGTCTGGGGGGCACCGAAGCCGCCCGGCGGCGGGTCCTGCGGAGCGCCGAACCCTCCTTGCTGCGGGGGCTGGTTGGGCGGCGGCGGGGGCGGCGGCTGGCTCATGACGTCTCTACCTCGGGGTGTTCGGAGTGCGAAGGGCGCGCGGGGGTGACGGGAAGGGGCGCTGTCGGCGGGCCGGCGGTCACTTGCCGTAGGCCAGCATCAGCTTCTCCTTCGACTCGTCGTTGCCCGTCAGCCGGGTCGTGGACAGGTAGAAGCGTCCGTCCACGTAGTCGAGTGCCTTGGAGTAGAAGCCGTTCTCGATGTCCGCGGTGCCCTGCGGGTTCTGCAGCAGCTTCGTCGTCTTGTGGCCGCCGCCCCCGGTCGGGACGGACACGATCCGGCCGCCCGCGTCGTAGGACGGCTCGACGTACGCGATGAGGTCGCCGCCGTCGAGCTTCAGCGGCAGCATCGTCTGGTCCGTGGGCGACTTGGTGCGCCACTTCTCCTTGCCGCTCTCCAGGCTGATCGCGACGATCTCGTTCGGGCCGGTCTTCGCCTCGGTGGGCAGGTAGAGGGTGTTGGCGTCGGCCGCGACCCCCGTGCAGCCCTGGAGTTCACGGGTGAGGATGGCCCAGCCGCACTCCGGTGCGAACGACTCGTCGACGTCGACCTGCGAGCGGATCGTGCCGTCGTTCTTCAGCGTGGAGATGTTCCACTGCTTCTTGTCCTTGTTGGTGAGGTACAGGACGACCGGGTCGACCGAGTACGTCCGCGCGACCTGCCAGCCCTTGACGACCTTCTGCGTCCACCTGGTCGTGCCGGTCGCCGGGTCCAGCTCCTGCACCTCGTCGTGCGCGTCGGAGCTGCCGGCGCCGCAGGAGGAGACGGAGATCAGCTTGCTGCCGCCGGCGAACGCGGTCGGGAAGCAGGCCGTGCCGTACTTCTTCTTGTCCCACAGCTTCTTGCCCGAGGACATGTCGTACGCGGTGCCGGACTGCGAGCGGCCGACCATCAACGTGTCGCCGGAGATGGTCAGTTCGACGGACAGGGCGCTGTCGAAGAGGCCGCCGTCGGCGACCTTCGCGCTCCAGCCCTTCTTGCCGGTGGTGAGGTCGATCTGCTGGATCTGGTTGCACTTGGCGCCGTCCGTGGCGCCGGCCTTGTACGCGATGACGATCTTGTCGTCGGACGTCTTCTGCCGGGAGGCCGCGCAGATCTTCTGCGGGAACGTGATGGCGTCCCAGGTGGGCTTGCCGTCACCGACGTCGTAGGCGAAGAGCTGCTTGTAGGCCGCCTTCACCGCCGTCTTGCCGGTGATCCACATGCCGGGGGCGTCGGCGCCGGAACCGGGGGCGTCGGGCGCCTCCTTGTACCAGAGCACCTTCGCCTCGCCGTCCTGGCGGCCCTCGTTGAGGTTGTCCGGGTCCTCGCCGCCGTCACCGCTGCCGTCGCCCTCGTCGACCGGGGCGGACTGGGTCGGCTTGTCGTCCTGGCTCTTCTTCGCGACCGGCTTCTTGTCGCCGTCACCGCCGTTGACGACCGCGAACACGGTGCCGCCTATGACGAGCAGCGCGGCGACCGCCGCGCCGATGATCATCGCGGGCTTGCCCCGGAACGGGTTCCTCGGCCCGCCGCCGGGCGGCGGAGGCACCGGGCCGCCGGGGAACTGGCCCTGCGGATAGCCGTAACCGGCCTGCGGCGGCTGCCCGTAGGGGCCCGGCCGGCCGTAAGGGCCCGGCTGCTGCGGCTGACCGTAGGGACCGGGACCGGCCTGCGTCGGCTGGCCGTAGGGACCCGGCTGCTGCGGCTGGCCGTAGGGGCCGGGCTGCTGCGGCGGGGCGTACGGGCCCGGCTGGGCGTACGGGCCGGGCTGCTGCGGGTATCCGTAGCCGGGCTGCGGCGGCTGCGGAGGGCCGCCGGCGGGCGGGCCCGGCGGGGCCTGGGGCGGCGGGGGCGTGGCGCCCTGCCGCGGGTCCCGCGGTGCCCCGGAGGCGTGCTGGGTCGGCTGGTCGTGCGGTGTTCCCGAGTCGCCCTTGGGCGGCTGGTTGGGCGGCTGAGTCATCAGCGCTCCCCCTCTTCACTGATTTTTAGCCACCCACGGTCGCGCTGGAGTGGTTCTCAGACTGTCTTCAGACGGCCCTTTGTATCACTGCGCAGCCCTCGAACAAGGGGCCGGTCCTCCCCCTGTTCCCAAGGGAGGACCGGCCCGTGATGCCCTCGTTACGCGCCTTCACGCGCCCTTCACCCCACCCGGCCGCGTCCTACGCGTCCTCGGCGAGCTCCAGCCACCGCAGTTCGAGCTCCTCGCGCTCCCCGGCCAACTCCCGCAGCTCGGCGTCCAGTTCGGCCACCTTTGCGAAGTCCGTCGCGTTGGCGGCGATCTGGGCGTGCAGCCTGGTCTCCTTGTCGGAGACCTTGTCCAACTGCCGCTCGATCTTCTGCAGTTCCTTCTTCGCGGCGCGGGCGTCGGCGGCCGACGCGGACCTGGCCGGGGCGGGGGCGGCGGCGAGGACGGCGGCCGCGGCGGCCTCCTCCATGCGGTGGCGCCGCTCCAGGTACTCGTCGATGCCGCGCGGCAGCATCCGCAGGGTGGCGTCCCCGAGGAGCGCGTACACCTTGTCGGTGGTCCGCTCGATGAAGAACCGGTCGTGGGAGATCACGACCATCGACCCGGGCCATCCGTCGAGCACGTCCTCCAGCTGCGTCAGGGTCTCGATGTCCAGGTCGTTGGTGGGCTCGTCGAGGAAGAGGACGTTGGGCTCGTCCATCAGCAACCGCAGCAGCTGGAGCCGGCGGCGCTCACCACCGGACAGGTCACCGACGGGCGTCCACTGCTTCTCCTTGCTGAAGCCGAACGTCTCGCAGAGCTGCCCCGCGGTCATCTCGCGCCCCTTGCCGAGGTCGACCCGGTCCCGCACGGCCTGCACGGCCTGCAGCACCCGCCAGGTGGGGTCGAGTTCGGCGACCTCCTGGGACAGGTAGGCGAGCTTGACGGTCTTGCCCGTGACGATCCGGCCGGCCGCGGGCTGCTGCTCGCCGTCACTGCGGGCGGCGTCGGTCATGGCCCGCAGGAGCGAGGTCTTGCCCGCGCCGTTCACCCCGACCAGACCGATCCGGTCGCCCGGACCGAGCTGCCAGGTCAGATGCTTGAGCAGCAGCTTGGGCCCGGCCTGGACGGTCACGTCCTTCAGGTCGAAGACGGTCTTGCCGAGCCGCGACGAGGCGAACTTCATCAGCTCGCTCGTGTCCCGCGGCGGCGGTACGTCCGCGATCAGCTCGTTGGCGGCCTCCACCCGGAAGCGCGGCTTGGACGTACGGGCGGGCGCGCCCCTGCGCAGCCACGCCAGCTCCTTGCGGACCAGGTTCTGCCGCTTGACCTCCTCGGTCGCGGCGATCCGCTCCCGCTCGGCGCGGGCGAAGACGTAGTCGGTGTAGCCGCCCTCGTACTCGTAGACGTCGCCCTTCTGCACGTCCCACATGCGGGTGCAGACCTGGTCGAGGAACCACCGGTCGTGGGTGACGCACACCAGCGCCGACCGCCGCTCGCGCAGATGCCGGGCCAGCCAGGCGATGCCCTCCACGTCCAGGTGGTTGGTGGGCTCGTCGAGGATGATCAGGTCCTGCTCGTCGATGAGCAGCTTGGCCAGCGCGATGCGCCGCCGCTCACCGCCGGACAGCGGACCGATCACGGTGTCGAGGCCCTGCGGGAAACCGGGCAGGTCCAGGCCGCCGAAGAGACCGGTCAGCACGTCGCGGATCTTGGCGTTGCCCGCCCACTCGTGGTCGGCGAGGTCCCGGATGACCTCGTGCCGGACGGTCGCCGCGGGGTCCAGCGAGTCGTGCTGCGTCAGCACCCCGAGGTGGAGGCCGCCGGAGTGCGTGACCCGGCCGGTGTCCGCCTCCTCCAGCTTGGCGAGCATGCGGATCAGGGTGGTCTTGCCGTCGCCGTTGCGGCCGACCACGCCGATCCGGTCCCCTTCGGACACGCCGAGCGAGACACCGTCGAGCAGGGCACGGGTTCCGTACACCTTGCTGACGGACTCGACATTGACCAGATTGACGGCCATTTCTCTCCTGACGAGGGGGACGATCGACCCTCAAGGGTAGTCCGCGCCCGCCGTGGCCCGGGCCGCGGTCTCAGAGCAGGGTCGCGCCGGGCGCGGGGCCCTCGGTGACCCGTACCGCCCGGCAGGTGCCCGAGGCGCGCAGCGCGCCTGCGACCTCGCGCGCGGACTCCGCGTCCCGCACGAGGAAGGCCGTCGTCGGCCCCGACCCGGAGACCAGCGCGGCGAGGGAGCCCGCGGAGCGTCCGGCGGCCAGGGTGTCCGTCAGCTTCGGGAACAGGGAGAGCGCCGCGGGCTGGAGGTCGTTGGAGACCGCCGCGGCGAGGGCCGCCGGGTCGCCCTTCGCCAGGGCGTCGAGGAGGTCCTGGGACACGGCCGGTTCGGGAACGGTGACGTGTGAGGTGAGGCGGTCGAACTCCGCGTACACGGCCGGTGTCGACAGCCCGCCGTCGGCGACGGCGAAGACCCAGTGGAAACTCCCGCCGACCTCCAGCGGGCGCAGCCGCTCGCCTCGTCCGGTGCCCAGAGCCGCCCCGCCCACCAGGCTGAACGGCACGTCGCTGCCCAACTCGGCACAGATGTCGAGGAGTTCCTCGCGCGAGGCGTTCGTGCCCCACAGTGCGTCGCAGGCGACCAGCGCGCCGGCCGCGTCCGCGCTGCCGCCGGCCATGCCGCCGGCGACGGGGATGTCCTTGGCGATGTGGAGGTGGACGTCGGGCGTGCGGCCGTGGCGTCCGGCGAGCGCGAGGGCCGCGCGGGCCGCCAGATTCGTACGGTCCAGGGGCACCTGACCGGCGTCCGGGCCCGCGCAGGTGATCCGCAGCCCGTCCGCCGGGGCGGCCGTCACCTCGTCGTACAGCCCGACCGCAAGGAAGACGTTGGCCAGGTCGTGGAAGCCGTCGGGGCGGGCGGCACCCACCGCGAGCTGGACGTTGACCTTGGCCGGGACGCGTACCGTCACCGTCACGACGCCCTCGCCCCCTTGTGCCCGGCGTCCGCCGGCCGTTCGGCGCGGTTCTCCGCGATGCGGACGAACTCCTCGACCGTCAGCGCCTCCCCGCGGGCCTGCGGCGAGACACCCGCGGCGACGAGCGCGGCCTCGGCGGCCGCGGCGGACCCCGCCCACCCGGCGAGCGCCGCCCGCAGGGTCTTGCGGCGCTGCGCGAACGCGGCGTCCACGACGGCGAAGACCTCGCGCCGCGAGGCCGTGGTCTTCAGGGGCTCGGCCCGCCGCACCAGCGACACCAGGCCGCTGTCCACGTTCGGCGCGGGCCAGAACACGTTCCGCCCGATGGCGCCGGCGCGCTTCACCTCGGCGTACCAGTTGGCCTTCACGGACGGCACGCCGTACACCTTCGAGCCGGGCGCCGCCGCGAGCCGGTCGGCCACCTCCGCCTGCACCATCACGAGCGTCCGCTCGATGGTCGGGAAGGCCTCCAGCATGTGCAGCAGCACGGGCACGGCCACGTTGTACGGCAGGTTCGCGACGAGCGCGGTGGGCGCGGGGCCCGGCAGCTCGGTCACGTGCATCGCGTCGGAGTGCACGAGCGAGAACCGCCCGGCCCGCTGCGGCATCCGCGCCTCGACGGTCGCGGGCAGCGCCCCCGCGAGCACGTCGTCGATCTCGACGGCGACGACCCGGTCGGCGGCCTCCAGCAGACCCAGGGTCAGCGACCCGAGGCCGGGTCCGACCTCGACGACCACGTCGTCGGAGCGCACACCGGCGGTCCGCACGATCCGCCGCACGGTGTTCGCGTCGATCACAAAATTCTGGCCGCGCTGCTTGGTGGGCCGCACGCCGAGGACGGCCGCGAGTTCGCGGACGTCGGCGGGGCCCAGGAGGGCGTCGGGGGTGGGGCTGCTCACGCACCAAGGGTACGGGTGGGTGACGGCCACTTCTCGCGCCCCCGCGGCGCCGGGGGAGTTTCCGCCCCTCCGGCGTTCGAGGACGCTGCCGTTCAGGCCGTCACGGGGTCCGGCGGCGGAGCCCCCGGGGCCGTCAGCCGCGGAGGCGGGTGCCGCAGTGGGGCCAGGGGCTCGCGCCCCGCCGTACGTAGAGCTTCTTCGCCCGGAACGTCTGCTCCGCCGCCGGTGCGTCCTGCGGCCGGCCCGAACCCCCGAGGCTCTGCCAGGTGCGCGTGTCGAACTGGTAGAGCCCGCCGTACGTCCCGGAGGGATCCACCGCCCCCGGCCGGCCGCCCGACTCGCACGCGGCGAGCCCGGCCCAGTCGAGGTGGTCGGCCCCGGCGACCGACGTCGGCGGCGTCTTCGTGCCGACCTTCACCACCTGCGTCTGCGGCTCGCGCACCACCTCGGCCCTCACCCGCCGGGGTCTTTGCCGGACGCCGTTCACGGTGCGCACCAGGTACGTGACCCGCCGGGTGCCGGGCCGCCCGGCCCGCTCGACCACCTCCGTGCCCCGGAACAGCGACGCGTCCCGCGTCCGCTCCTCCGCGAACGGGATCAGCTCCTCGCGGACCTCCCTGGTCCCGGTGATCCGCATGACGGTGACGGTCTGCCCGTCCCGCGGGAAGCTGCCGGGCGGCACGGAGGTCGTGTCCTGGCCGTGCAGGGTGACGCCGGCCTCCCCGACTGCCTCCAGGACACTCGCGGCGTTCGTGCGGATCGTCCGCGCCCGCCCGTCCGCCATGACCGTGACGGTGCGCTCCGTGCGGACGTCGAGCGTCAGCCCCTCCCGGCCGATCCGCCGGGAGCGGGAGGCGGACACGTACGCGCCCTCCGCCCGCACCCCGAGCTGCCGGAGCGCCCCCTCCACGGTGTGCGCCGTCGTCCACACCTCGCGCCGCTCGCCGTCGAGGGTGAGGCGCACGGGGCGCCCGTAGCGGACGGCGACCTCGTCCCCGCTGGCCAGGGGCGTACCGGGGGCGGGCGCCACGAGGTCGTGGGCGCCGACCTGAACGCCCTCGTCCGCGAGCAGCTCGGTCACGTCGTCCGCGAAGGTGTGCAGCGTGCGCGGCCTGCCGTCGACGGTCAGCTCGACCGCCTTGTCCTCGGCGACGAACGCGGTGGTGCCGCCCGCCAGGAACGCCACGACCACCGCCTGCGGCAGCAGCCGGCGCAGCGGGTCCTGCCGTACGGCGGTGCGTCTGCGGCGCGCGGCGCGGCGGGCTCCGGCGCGCCCGCCGGAGAGCGGACCGCCGGCCGCGGGAGCGGCGCCGTAGCCCGGGAGCCCCCCGTCCGGGACGGTCTGCCGCGGCAGCGTGGGCTCCTCGTGGGCGGGCCGGTAGGTGTCCTTCAAGACCCCGGGCGCGGCGCGGACGTCGTAGGGCAGCGTCGGCGCGCTGTGCGGGTCGAGGGCGTGGTGGGGCAGCGTCGGCGCGCTGTGCGGGTCGAGGACGTCGTACGGCGCCGGCGGGTCGAAGACGGCCGGGCCGCACCGGCCGGCCGGGCCGTACGTCTCGTACGTCTCGTACTGCGAGTTGCTCACGACGAGGCTCCAGGGGGATCGGGCGACCAGAACCTAGCGGAGCGGTCGTCACTCTCCCAAGCAACGCGGCTACACAGCGTGGCGACACTCTCCCGCGGCGGGACCCGGGGAAACCCCTGGAAGCGTTATGGGTCAGTAATCGAACGCGCGGGCCGTGTTCGCGGCCAGCGCCGTCGCCATCGCGTCCTCGCCGATGCCCCGCACGGCGGCCATCGCACGGACCGTGACCGGAACGAGATACGGGGCGTTGGGCCTTCCGCGGTACGGCGCCGGGGTCAGGAACGGTGCGTCGGTCTCCACCAGGACCAGTTCCAGCGGGGCGGCGGCGAGTGCGTCGCGCAGCGGCTGGGCGTTCTTGAAGGTCATGTTGCCGGCGAAGGACATGAAGTACCCGGCGCGGGCGCAGACCTCGGCCATCGCCGCGTCGCCCGAGTAGCAGTGGAAGACGGTCCGCTCCGGGGCGCCCTCCTCCCTGAGGACGCGCAGCACGTCGGCGTGGGCCTCGCGGTCGTGGATGACCAGGGCCTTGCCGTGCCGCTTGGCGATCTCGACGTGGGCGCGGAAGGAGCGCTCCTGGGCCGCCTTGCCCTCGGGGCCGGTGCGGAAGTAGTCGAGGCCGGTCTCGCCGACGCCCTTGACCTGGGGCAGGGCGGCCAGCCGGTCGATCTCGGCGAGGGCCTCGTCCAGAGCGGCGTCACCGCCCGCGGCGCGCGCGCCCTGGCGGGACCCCCCTCCGCCGGGGTCGCCGTGCACGATGCGGGGCGCCTCGTTGGGGTGCAGTGCGACGGACGCGTGGACGGCGTCGTGCTCCAGGGCGGTCTGCGCCGCCCACCGGGAGCCGGGCACGTCGCAGCCGACCTGGACGACGGTGGTCACGCCGACCGACGCGGCCTTGGCGAGGCCTTCCTCGACCGTGCCGGACTGCATGTCGAGGTGGGTGTGCGAGTCGGCGACGGCCACGCGCAGCGGTTCCGGCAGGGGCGGGGCTTCGGCGTTGGAGGGCATGCCCCGATCCTACGAAGGGGGCACGCCCGGCCTGTCGTCACGGTCGGCGGATCGGCCCGTGTGCGACGGAAGGGCGCCGGCTCGCCCGCCCGTCACGGAGGGGGATCAGCTAGCCCCGCGGTGGTGGAAGGGGTGCAGCAGGTCCGAGAAGTGCCAGTGGTGGGGCTCCTCGGGCTCGGGCGCGTGGTCCGGGCCGGCGGGTTCCGCAGATGCCTGCCGGGGCAGCGCGGGCGGCTGCCGCCGCAGGGAGTTGAGCGCCGAGGACACCTGTCCGGCGCGCATGATGCGCACCAGGTGGTTGTCGCAGTTCAGGCAGGTGGGCCGGCTCAGCGGCGACGGCACCACCAGGCCGTCGGCGAGGTAGGTCACGAACGCGGTGCCCTCGGCGTCGCGGTGGTGCTCGATCTCGTACGACTGCTCCCAGCCGTGCCCGCAGCGCATGCAGGCGAAGGAATACGACTCGTGGACGACGTCGGCCGCCGGGGTGCCCCGGCCGGTCCGCCCTGCGATCTCACTCATTCCAGCTCCTCTTGTCCGCCGGACGAGCGCCTCCGTCGCGGGAGGGGGGAGCCGACTCCCCACTGCGCCCCCCGAAGGCGAGGGGCGGGTGCGCCCCTGCGACCAGTGGACGCCTCTCCCGGCGTGGACGCAGCAGACCTGCCGAGTGTTGGATCCGTCTTGGCCCTTCCTTGCCGCAACGCCCCCGGAGCCCGGCCGGGCTTTGCCTTTCCCGGCCGTCCTTTGCCCGCCTATGGGGCGCCGCGCGCCGCGTTCTTTGCCGCCACGACGGCATCGAAGACCTCCCGCTTGGGAATCCCCGCCTCGGCGGCCACGGCGGCGATCGCCTCCTTGCGCCGCTCCCCCGCCTCCTCGCGCACCCGCACCCTGCGCACCAGTTCGCCGGCGTCCAGGTCCCCGGCGCCCTTCTCGGGGGCGCCCTCGACGACCACGGTGATCTCGCCGCGCACCCCCTCGGCGGCCCAGGCGGCCAGCGCGGCCAGCGGGCCGCGCTTGACCTCCTCGTACGTCTTCGTCAGTTCGCGGCAGACGGCGGCCCGGCGCCCCTCGCCGAACACCTCCGCCATCGCGGCGAGGGTGTCGTCGAGCCGGTGCGGCGCCTCGAAGTACACGAGGGTGCGGCGCTCCTCGGCGACCTCCCGCAGCCGCGACAGGCGTTCGCCCGCCTTCCGCGGCAGGAAGCCCTCGAAGCAGAACCGGTCGACGGGCAGCCCGGACAGCGCGAGCGCGGTGAGCACCGCGGACGGGCCGGGCACGGCGGTGACCTTGATGTCCTTCTCGACGGCGGCGGCGACCAGGCGGTAGCCCGGGTCGGAGACGGACGGCATCCCGGCGTCGGTCACCAGCAGCACCCGGGCCCCGCCGACCAGCGCCTCGACCAGCTCCGGGGTGCGCGCCGCCTCGTTCCCCTCGAAGTACGAGACCACCCGCCCCGTCGGCAGCGCGTCCAGGGCCTGCGCGAGCCTGCGCAGCCGTCGCGTGTCCTCGGCGGCCACGACGTCCGCGGTCGCCAGCTCCTTCGCGAGCCGGGGCGGAGCGTCGCTCACGTCGCCGATGGGGGTGCCTGCCAGTACAAGGGTTCCTGTCACGTTTCCATCCTCGCAGGGCCCGGGGACGGGACTCCCACAGAGACGTTCCCTACGATGGCGCGGTGACCAGTACCGCGTCCTCCACGGACACCCGGCAGGGCCGGGCCACCGAAGAGCAGCGGCCGTCGTGGCAGCAGCGGCTGCGGCGCTTCGGCTATTCGGCGAAGCCCCGAAGTGATGTCCGCGACCGCCTCGTGCCGCCGTACGCGGCGCCCAGCCCGCGTGTCTGGGCCGCGTTCGGGCTGCGCCACGAGGTCGCCGAACGCGTCACGCGGTGGTCGGGGTGGGGCGGTCCGCTGCTCGTGACCCTGCTGGCCGGGCTGATGCGGTTCTGGAACCTGGGCGGCCCGAGGGCGGTGATATTCGACGAGACGTACTACGCCAAGGACGCCTGGGCACTGGTCCACCGCGGGTACGAGGTCAACTGGGCCAAGGACGCCAACGACCTGATCCTCCAGGGCAACGGCCACGTGTCCGTCCCCACGGACGCCGCGTACGTGGTGCACCCGCCGGTCGGCAAGTACGTCATCGGGCTCGGCGAGATGATGTTCAGCTTCGATCCGTTCGGCTGGCGCTTCATGACGGCGCTGCTCGGCACGCTGTCCGTGCTGCTGGTGTGCCGGATCGGCCGCCGGCTCTTCCGCTCCACGTTCCTCGGGTGCCTCGCGGGCGCCCTGCTGGCGGTGGACGGGCTGCACTTCGTGATGAGCCGTACGGCGCTGCTGGACGGCGTGCTGATGTTCTTCGTGCTGGCGGCCTTCGGCTGTCTGGTGGTCGACCGGGACAAGGCGCGCACGCGGCTGGCCGCGGCGCTCCCGGCCGACCAGGACGGTGTCGTGCGCCCCGACCAGCACACGGCCGAGTCCGTCCGCCTCGGCTGGCGTCCCTGGCGCTGGGGGGCCGGCGTGCTGCTGGGCCTGGCCATCGGCACGAAGTGGAACGGCCTCTACGTGCTGGCCGCGTTCTGCGTGCTGGCCGTCCTGTGGGACGTCGGCTCGCGTCGCGTCGCGGGCGCCCGCCATCCGTACTCGGCCGTCCTCAGGCACGACACCGGCATCACCTTCCTGGCCACGGTGCCGGTCGCCGTCGTCGTCTACCTGGCCTCCTGGACCGGCTGGATCCTCTCCCCCGCCGACGGCAGCGGGGGCTACTTCCGTAACTGGGCCGCGACCGACGGCAAGGGCGGCAACTGGACGATGCTGCCGGACTGGCTGCGCAGCCTGTGGCACTACGAGCACGAGGTCTACAAGTTCCACGTGGGCCTCTCGTCGCCGCACACCTACCAGTCGAACCCGTGGAGCTGGCTGGTCACCGGCCGCCCCGTCTCGTACTTCTACGAGTCCCCGGCGCCCGGCAGGGACGGCTGCCCGGCCGACGCCGGCGGGAAGTGCGCCCGCGAGGTCCTCGCGCTGGGCACCCCGCTGCTGTGGTGGGCGGCGTGCTTCGCGGTCCTGTACGTGCTGTGGCGCTGGGCGTTCCGCCGCGACTGGCGGGCGGGCGCGATCGCCTGCGCCGTCGCCGCCGGGTATCTCCCCTGGTTCAACTACCAGGAACGCACGATCTTCTTCTTCTACGCCGTCGTCTTCGTGCCGTTCCTCTGCCTGGCCGTCGCCATGCTGATCGGCGCGCTCCTCGGCCCCCCGGGATCCAGTGAACGCCGCCGCGTCGCGGGCGCCGCCGCAGCGGGCGTCCTGGTCCTCCTGATCGCCTGGAACTTCATCTACTTCTGGCCCATCTACACCGGCACGGCGATCCCGATCGACGACTGGCGGTCGCGGATGTGGCTGGACACCTGGGTGTAGCTGGGCAGACACACCACGGTGGGGGGGGAGGTGGCGGGTCACCGGGGGCATCGTTGGCTGCCAATTGGTGTTACCTTTTCTCCCCCAC